>JBKJLJ010000928.1:0-3593 GCA_046597015.1 Bryobacteraceae bacterium | reverse complement strand
TCTTCCGCGATCGGCTTATCTACGGAGCGGCGCGCGACCTGGCGGGGAATAACTCGGGTTGGCAGGTCGTGGGCACGGTCTCGGTCCAGTGACCGTTTAGACTTGTTTTGGATCCGGGTGCCGCCACGGCTTCCGGTAGGCCCGAGTCAAGAGTTTCGTTGCTTCGGCGTCCCCGGTCACGACGTGTTGGACCGGGTCGTACCGCAACGTGCGTCCGGTTTTCATGGCGAGATTGGCCAGGATGCAGCTGGCCGACGAGATGAACCCTTGTTCAATGTCGGCCACGGGCTTGCTTCGTTTTTCGATCGCCGCCAGCCAATCCTTCATGTGCCCGCGGATCGCCGGGGCTACATGGCGCTCCAAATCCTTCTCGGTTTTGTCGATCGGGTACTCTTCGAGTTCCATCTTCACGTCGCGGTGGATCGCCTTCTGCCCCTTGTCGAGCGGCTCAAAATCGTAGCTCATCACGCTCGCCTTGAGCGTTCCCTTTTCGCCATAGAAAGTCGCGCCCCAGGGGTACTTCGGGTCCGGCGGATGGCCCCAGCTCCGATGGGTCCAAATCACCTTCACTTCGCCAAAATCAAAGGTCGCTTCTTGCGTGTCGGGGATGTTCGCTACGCTGCCGGGGTCGATCAGGATCCCCCCGGCGGACGAGATCTTCACCGGCCAACCGAGGTCCATCATCCAACGGACCATGTCCAACATGTGGACGCACATGTCGCCCATGATGCCGTTGCCGTATTCCTCAAAGGCCCGCCAACGGCGCGGATGCTGCAATCCGTTCCAGGGTCGCATGGGCGCTGGACCGGTCCACATTTCGTAGTCCAACTCGCTGGGCACCGCGGGGGTGGCGGGCGGATTTTTGGCCCGCATGTGGTAGTAGCAGTAGACCTCGACGTAGGCGATCTTGCCCAGCTTGCCGGTCTTGATGATCTCGTCGCGCGCCTCGATCAAATGCGGCGTGCTGCGCCGTTGGGTTCCGATTTGCACGACGCGCTTGTACTTCCGGGCGGCGTTCAGCATCGCGAGGCCCTCGGTGACGTCGACCGACACCGGCTTTTGACAGTAAATGTCGACGCCGGATTTACAAGCATCCAGGAAGGGAAGCGCGTGCCAATGATCCGGAGTCCCGATGAGGACCATGTCCAGATCCTTCTCGCGCAGCATCTCCTGGTAGTTTGCGTAAGTGCGCGGTCGCTTCTTCGAGACCTGCCGTTCCGCCACCATGTCGGCGCAGTTACTGAGCATCGTCTTGTCGACGTCGCAGAGAGAGACGACCTCGACGGGAGCCACCTGAATCAGACGGAAAAGATCGCTTTTGCCGTACCAACCCGTGCCAATTAAGCCAACGCGCTTCGGCTTCTCCTGCCCATAGGCGGCCATCGCGGCGGCGCTTAAACTGAGGAACTGTCGACGATCCATGTCAAGAAGTATAAACTCAGGAGCATGCGGTGTCTCGCCTTCTTGTTCACGGCCTCCCTTCTTGCCAAACCCGTCGAGTTCACGCGGGACGTGCGGCCCATCCTCTCTGATGCCTGTTTTCAATGCCACGGGCCGGATGATTCTTCGCGCATGGCCAAGCTTCGGCTTGACACCAAAGAGGGTGCATTCGCGAAGGCGATCCTTCCTGGCAAGTCCGCCGAAAGCCCCTTGATTAAGCGCATCACACACTCGAACAAGGCGCTTCATATGCCGCCTTTGACGGCGAAGGTTCAGCTGACCGAAGCCCAGGTCGGGACATTAAAACAGTGGATCGACGAGGGCGCGAAATGGGAAGAGCACTGGGCCTATATGAAGCCCGTGAAACCGGCCGCCACGTCAATCGACGCCGTCGTTCTCGCTCGGCTCGCCAAAGAAGGATTGAAGCCCAGTCCGGCGGCCGACAAGGCGACTTTACTCCGCCGCGTGACCCTGGACCTGACGGGTCTGCCGCCGACCCCCGCGGAACTCGATGCCTTCCTGGCGGACAAGTCGCCGCAAGCGTACGAGAAGGTCGTTGACCGCCTGTTCGCCAATCCGCACTACGGCGAGAAGCAGGCGATGCATTGGCTCGACCTTGCCCGCTACGCCGATACCCACGGCTACCATATCGATTCCCATCGCGATATGTACCCGTGGCGCGACTGGCTGATTGGCGCCTTCAACAAGAACATGCGCTACGACCAGTTCACGATTTGGCAGCTTGCCGGTGATCTGCTGCCCAACGCGACTCGCGAGCAGAAAGTGGCTTCCGGCTTCAACCGGAATCACGTCATCAACTACGAAGGCGGCGCCATTCCGGAGGAGTACCAGACGGAGTATGTCATCGACCGGGTGGAGGCGACGACGACCACCTGGCTTGGCCTTACGGTCGGCTGCGCCCGGTGCCACGACCATAAGTACGACCCGATCAAACAGAAAGACTTTTACCAGTTCTTTGCCTTCTTCAATAACATCGCCGAGAAGGGTCTCGACGGACAGAAGGGTAATGCGGCTCCGTTTTTAGCTCTGCCGACGGAGACGCAAACCGGCCTGCTGAAGGAGATTAACGAGGCGGTTGGCTCTCGTGAGAAACAGCTGGAGGCATCGAACGTCCCCGCCCAGCTCAAGACCTGGGAAGCCTCGAAGACGTTCGCCGAACCCACTCGCGAAGGGTTGCTGGCGCATTACGAGTTCGAAGGGAACATGCTGGAATCGACCGGCAGCTATCGGCACGGCCGCTACCTCGGTCTGCCCCCGACGCCCCGCGACGGCCCCGTTGGGCAGGCGGCCACGTTTGACTCGACGTCGCTCGCCGAGGCACCCGCCTCGCATGATTTCGACGCTACGAAGCCGTTTTCGATCGCTTACTGGTTCCGCGGGGGCAATAACATTGAGCCGTTGACGATCCTGCAGCAGAAGAACGAAACCGGGTGGCTGTTCACGCATGACACGATTTTCAGCATCGGGGACCTTCGCCGGGGGTCGCATCTGATCATCAAATTCTTCGGCCCGAACGGCGCGACGATCGAGATGCAAACCGCTCAGCCGTTTCCCTATGGCGACTTCGTGCACTTCGCGTTGAACTATGACGGGCGCGGGAAGTTCACTTTGCTGCAGGACGGTAAGCCGGCCGAACTCGTCACGACGAAGAACTCGCTGGGGAGTGCCAACTTCAAGACCAACGCGCCGCTGACGGTGACCAAACTGGTTGGCACGCTGGATGACCTCCGCATCTACAACCGCGAACTCACGCTGGCTGAGGCCCATCAGCTTGCTGTCGTGGAACCGGTTCGTTACCTGCTGGCGAACTCCGGTATCCGCCGCTCGAAAGAGCAGTTGGCGACCGTTCGCGAGTACTACCTGACCTACGACGCCCCGGCGGAGACCAAGTCGCTGTATGCACGATTGAATCAGTTGAAGGCCGAACGGAAGGCGCTTGAAGAGGCGATCCCGACGACGATGGTGATGGCCGAACGCGAGGACCCGCGGGAGAGCTTTATTCTGCTGCGCGGGCAGTATGATCGCAAGGGGGAGAAGGTGTCGCCGGCGACGCCTGCGTTTCTTCCGCCGATGCCGGCGGGGCTTCCTCGGAATCGGCTGGGGTTGGCGCAGTGGCTCGTGAGTCCGGAGAA
>JBKJLJ010000500.1:0-4248 GCA_046597015.1 Bryobacteraceae bacterium | reverse complement strand
GGTCCCGGCGTCGAGCAACGTCACGTTCACGCCCTGCCGCGTCAGGTTCCAAGCCGCCATCCCTCCCGCTGCTCCGCTGCCAATTACAATCACATCATGCACTTCGGGCGATTTTTGAATGTACATGTTTATGCTCCGTGCTCCGGGTGCGTACAGCCCTTGAACTCCCGCAAAAACGTGTTCGCGTTCCAACCCAGCTCCTGGGTCAGCCCTTCCTTCGTCCCATAGTAGCCGTCGATCGTCAAATCCTTAAACTGCTTAAACACCCGATACGGCTCCGTCCCCGGGGTCTTGCTCCACTCGGTCAACAGCGCAATCTGCTTGGCCGCATCACCCTTCCCGTACCCCTGCTTCTTCACCCACGTCAAGTCCTTCTTCAACTGCGCTCCCAGCATGGCGTTCGTATACGCCTGAAAATCTACAAAATAGTGGACCTTCGCATCCGCCGCCCCCGGCGTCTCCGATCGCGGAATGATCTGCTCCACTAACTGCTCCAGCAGCGTCATCTCGTGCTTACTGAAAAAACGCGCCACCTTCGGAGCTGGCTTCTCCATCTGCACGAAACCATGCTGGGCATGATCCTGCGCTTCCAGCAGTGGAACGGCGATCGCCAAACCTGCCGTTGCCTGCAATACGGACCGACGAGTCTTCATAGTCGACCTAATTATATAGGTTGTTCTGGTAAACTTGGGAACGCTCTATGAAACTCCTCTCGCTTCTACTCCTGTCACTAGTAGCCTTCGCTCAATCAGACCGTGGCACCATCTCAGGCACCGTCTCTGATCCAGCCGGAGCCCTCATCCCCAACGCGACCGTCACTGTTGTCAATCAGGCCACCGGCGTAAAACTCGCCCTCGCCACCACCCAAACCGGCAACTTCTCCGCCCCCTACCTCAACGCCGGACTCTACGAAGTCACCGTCGAAGTCCAGGGCTTCCGCAAGTCGGTCCAGAAAGACATCCGGGTCCAGGTCGCCCAGTCGTCCTCTCTCGATATCACTCTCCAAATCGGTTCCGCCGCGGAGTCCATCTCCGTCACCGCCGAATCGGCCCTCCTCAATACGGACAGCGCCGCGTCCTCCACCACGATCAATCGCGAGCAACTCAATCAACTCCCGCTCAACTTTGCTATCGGTCAGGGAGCCATTCGCAACCCGCTCAGCTTCACCCAACTGACGCCCGGTGCCTCCATTAACGGCTGGAACAATATTAAGGTCAACGGCGCTCCCGCCGGCACCTTCAAAATCATCTTCGAAGGCCAGGATTCCACCAGCTCCCTCGACGGCCGTGTCTCCGACGAGTCCCAACCCTCCGTCGAAGCCGTCGAAGAGTTCACCCTCCAAACCTCCAACTACTCCGCCGAGTTCGGCCAAGTCGGCGGCGGGCTCTTCAACTTCACCTCCCGCTCTGGCTCCAACCAATACCACAGCTCCGTCTACGACTACTTCGTCAACGAAGCCTTCAACGCCGGCATCCCCTTCACGAACAACGGCAGCAACGGCCTCGTCCGTCCCCGCACCCGACGCAACAACTTCGGCGGCACCTTCGGCGGACCTCTCACCATCCCCAAACTCTACAACGGCCAAAACAAAACCTTCTTCTTTCTCAACTATGAGAAATACCTGAACAAAGAAGGCAAATTCGATGGCTACGGCACCGTCCCGACCGACGCCTACCGCAACGGTGATTTCTCCGCCGCCCTCACCGGCCGCAACCTCGGCACCGACGGCCTCGGTCGCCCCATTCTCGAAAACACAATCTACGATCCCCGCACCAGCCGCACCGCTCCCGACGGCCGCATCTACCGCGACCCCTTCCCCGGGAATATCGTCCCCACCGCCCTGCTCGACCCCGTCGCCCTCAAGATTCAGGGGCTGATCCCCAAAGCCAGTCGCGCCGGGGAAATCAATAACTTTGAACGCCGGTATAACTTCCGCAAGATTCAGGACATCCCCAGCGTCAAAATCGACCACAATTTCACCGGCTCCACCCGCGTCAGCCTCTACTACTCGCTGCAACGCACCGACAAAGACAACGGCCAGGAAGGGCTACCCGATCCCATCAGCGCCCGCCGCGATCAGGTCATCCGCGCCCACACTACCCGCCTCAACTTCGATACCTCCCTGCGCCCCGCGCTGCTCCTTCACCTCGGCGTGGGGTACCAGCGCTACCGGAATCCGGACGCTTCGCCTGAGGTGATCACCTCCTACGACGCCGCCGGTCAACTCGGACTCAAAGGCGGATTGCTCGCCGGCTTCCCCCGCATCACCTCCCTCGGCGGTGCCCAAGGCGGCCTCAATTTCGACATCGGCCCCACCAACCGTACCCTGTACCTGCAGGACAAGCCCACCGCCGTCGCCTCCGCCACCTGGGTCAAAGGCACCCACGCCTACAAGTTCGGCGGCGAATGGAAGATGGACAATTTCACCAACCGCTCGACGGGCAACGTCGCCGGCAGCTATGCCTTCTCCGCCGCCCAAACCTCCATGCCCGCCCTCCAGGGCGTCGCGCTCCAAGGCGGCAACGTCGGATTCAACTACGCCAGCTTCCTCCTCGGCTATGCCAATACCGCTAGCGTATCCAATCCTCAGGACCCCCAATACCGCCGTCCCACCTACGGCTTCTTCGTCCAGGACACCTGGCGCTTGACCCGCAAAATCACCCTCGATTACGGCATCCGCTACGACTATCAACCCGCCTCGGACGAACTGCATCAGCGCACTTCGATGTTCGATCCCAACGCGAAGAACCCCGCCGCCGGCAATCTCCTCGGCGGCATCCGGTACGCCGGCAACGGCCCCGGCCGCTGCAACTGCTCCATCTCCAACACCTATCCCTTCGCCTTCGGCCCACGCCTCGGCATGGCTTACCACTTCGCTCCGAAATGGGTCGCCCGCGCCGGCTTTGCCGTCAGCTACGCCCAGGTCGCTAACTTCGCCTACATCGGCGGCGGCAACTCCCTCGGCATGGGCTTCAACACTATTGCCTTCTCCAACCCCGCCTTCGCCGAACCCGGCGTCACGCTTCGCAACGGCCTCTCCTATAACGTCAACGATCTCACCTTCGCCAGCTACGATCCTGGCATCCGCCCCAGCCTAGGTCAGATCAACTCCCCGCCCAACCTGGTGGACCCCAACAGCGGTCGCCCCCCGCGGATGGCCAACTGGAACCTCAGCCTCCAACGGGAATTCGGCTCCAGCCTCGTCGCTGAAGTCGCTTATGTCGGCAATCGCGGTGCCTGGTTCCGCGCCGATGGTCTCAATGACTACAACGGCCTCACCAGCACCCGCCTGAAGTCCTTCGGCCTTGATATCGCCAACGCCGGCGACCGCAGCTTGCTGATCTCCCGCATCGATGCTCCGGCCGTTACCGCGCGTGGCTTCCGCAAGCCCTACGACTCCTTTGCCGGCTCCAACACCCTAGCCCAATCGCTGCGTCCTTACCCCCAGTTCGGTGGCCTCGGCAGCCTCTGGGCCCCCCTCGGCAACACCTGGTACGACTCTCTCCAAATCAAGGTCACCAAGCGCTACTCCAAAGGGCTCACCGGCACCATGGCCTACACCTGGTCCAAAAATCTCACGAACGTAGAAGACCAAACCGGCAACATCGTCCCCACCAACGACGTCTACAACCGTCCCAACCAGAAGACATTCTCGCGCAACGATCAGCCCCAGGTGCTCGTTGTCGGCTTTAACTACGACTCTCCGCGTTGGAACAAAAACTGGGCCACCAAAGCCCTCCTCAGCAGTTGGACCCTCGGCGGCATCGTTCGCTACTCGAGCGGATTCCCGATCCAGGCCCCGAACTCGAACAACGCTCTCGGCAGCCTTCTCTTCCGCGGCACCCGCATGAACCGCGTCAACAGCGAACCGCTTTATCTGCAAAACCTCAACAACGGCCAAAGCATCGATCCGTTCAAACAACTCACGCTGAATCCGAAAGCTTGGTCCGACGCCGCACCGGGCGAATGGGGCTATGCGGCTGCGTATTACAACGACTATCGCTTCGCTCGCCGTCCTGACGAACAGCTCTCCTTTGGCAGGATGTTCCGCGTCAAAGAGCGTTACGTCCTCTCTTTCCGGGCCGAGTTCTTCAACGTCCTCAACCGGACCTACCTGAACAATCCCGACTCCGGCAACCCTGCGGCGACCACCCAAATCAACCGCGCCGGTGTCGTCACCGCCGGCTTCGGACGCATCAACCCCGCCAGCGTGGCCAACCCGCCTCGCAACGGTCAAGTCGTAGCTCG
>JBKJLJ010000493.1:0-3393 GCA_046597015.1 Bryobacteraceae bacterium | reverse complement strand
CAAAGGCAAGGTGGAAAGCGGTGTGGGGCACGCGCAGAAAACGCCACTCAAAGGCATGCGCTTTGATCGCGACCTGGCCGAAGCGCAAAGCCATCTGGATCACTGGGAAGAGCGCTGGGCCGACACGCGCATTCATGGCACCACTAAGCGGCAAGTGGCTGCCATGTTCGCTGAAGAGAAGCCGGCGTTGCGGCCGCTGCCGCTGGAGCCATTCCGCTTCTATCAATACGGTGCCCGGCGCGTCCATCTCGATGGTTGCGTGGAAGTGGAGGCCGCCTATTACAGCGTTCCGCCAGGCCACATCGGATGCGAAGTGCCGGTGCAATGGAACGACCTCTACGTCCGCATTTTGCATCCGCGTACGGGGCAACTGTTGCGCGAGCACTTGCGGCAGCAGCGCGGCCGGCGGCGGATTGTGGAGGCGGACCGGTCCCCGCACACCGCGCCAGGCGTGCTGCAACTGCTCGCCCGCGCGGTGAAAGTGGGTGAACGCACCGGCGCGCTCTGCGCCGCGCTGCATGCCCAGCAGGGGGATCTGGCGGCCCGGCACATCCAAGGCACGTTGTCGTTTTTGCCGAAGTACGGCGCGGCTCGTCTGGAACAAGCCTGCGCCACGGCCCTCGATCTACAAGTGCCCGAATATCGCTTCGTCCGCCGCTATCTGGAGCGCGAAGCGCAACCGCCGGTGAGTCTGCGGCAAGTAGATCCGCTGATCCGGCAACTTACTCTTTACCGCGATCTAATCGCCATCCGCACCCAAGAGGAACCCACCGAATGACCCTGACTGAACTCCAAAACTCGCTGCGCCAACTGCGCCTCAGCGGCATGGCCAGCGTGCTCGAAACCCGGCTGCTGCACGCGCAAGCCGAGCCGATGCCTTCCATCGATTTACTGTCGATTCTGGTGAACGATGAGCTCACTTGCCGGTCCGATCGTCTGCTGGTACGCCGCCGCAAGGAGGCTGGCTTTCGAGACGCGCAACGCACGCTCGACAACTTCGACTTCGCCTTCAATCCCAAGATGAATCGCAGCTTGATCTTCGATCTGGCCACTACTCGCTTCATCGACCAGCGCGAGGATGTCTTGTTGCTGGGCCCGGGCGGCACCGGCAAAAGCCACTTGGCGCAAGCCCTGGGGCACGCCGCGATTCTGCAAGGTCATCGGGTGTTATATCGGGAAGCGCATGTGCTGCTCGAAGAGCTGGGCGAAGCGGTCTCCGAGGGGAAACGCAAGCCATTCATGGCGAACCTGACTACGACCCCTTTGTTGATCATCGACGACTTCGGCATGCGCAAGCTGCCGCAGACGGCCGCCGAGGATTTGCTGGAGATCGTCATGCGCCGTTATGAACGCGCCAGTACGCTGCTGACTTCGAATCGTCCTGTGGAAGACTGGGGCAAACTGCTGGGCGACACGGCGGCGGACAGTGCGATGTTGGACCGGCTGCTGCATCACGGGCACGTGCTCAAGTGTGGTCCGCGGAGTTGGCGGACCAAGACTGCGACGATGACTCCGGTGGCGGAATAAGCGATGGGGATAACCCGTGGAAATGATGCGCGGTGGAAAGCCCGGAAAACCGAGAACCGGTTTCCCGCCCTTACCCCCGCGCTTGGAAATCGCTGGCGCGATTCCCACATTCCCACCGGTTCGGCGACGAATTTCCCTCCTTCCGAACCTCTGAGCGGACCGCTTGCGCCCTGCGGGCGCTCGCGTCGAAATGTCTTGCTCAGCTGGGTCGGGCTGGGTTATAAATACGGTAGTCCTGCCGCTGCTCCTATGGCCGGTTTTGAAGTGACCACGTATGGCCGGTTTTGGGGTGACCGCCGAGGGTTCCGACTGGAAGTCCGATGCGGTGGAGTGCCCCGCATCGCGCCCGCTACTTCACGGGCCCCAAATACCGGTCGAGCCACGTCAGCGTTTCCTTCATGAACTCATTGCGCGGGACAAAGTGGTCCGACTCGTACACGCGCAGTCGCTTGTGCTCCGCGGGCGTCCCCAGCAGATCGAACATCGGCTGCACCGTCGTCTCGAAAGGAAACGTGAGGTCGTACTTGCCATTCAACATGAGAGTTGGCATTTTGACGCGGCTGACGTAATTGATCTCCTGCGTCTCCGGGCGGCCAAGCCCCCACATTCCTCCTACCAGCAGGACGCTCGCCCGCACGCGATCTTCCGTGGCCAATATCACAGGAGCTAGCAGACTACCCCAACTGAAGCCGAGGTATGCAATCCGGCCGCCATCGATATCCTTCCTCGTCTCGAGATAGTCGACGGTGCGTTTGAAATCCTTCACGACCTGCCCCAGGTATTCGGTGTACTGATAGGTTGGCGCGCCGGTATTCCTCCCTTTGAGGGTATCGTCACGGCGTTCGTAGGTGCCTTTGTAGACTGGGTAGATGACCGCTCGCCCGTTCTTGACCATAAATGAGAGAAAAGAATCGAACTCGCCCAGCTGTTCCAATCCTTTACTCGACGGTCGGAGGTAGGCACCGCCCCCGGGAAAATAAATCACTGTTTGGTACGGCGGCGGTTTCCCTTTCGGAAGGAATAGATAGATGGGCAGTTTTTCGTTTCCGTAGGCCGCATCCACAATTACTTTTTCCTGCACGAAGTCGGCGGAGCTCTCGTTGCGAAATTCTACTTGAGGGTGCAGCTCCTTTTTGTCGTAGGAAAACTGATCTTTATACACCGCAAACACCGAGTCCGGCACCGGCTTTTGGTTCCTATAGTCGGTCCTTGAGACGACAAAAGGTTCGAAGGCCTGGGGGGGGGATCTTTCCCGGATCGCGATAGAGGGCGCAGCGGAAACCGTTCTTTGGGGAGCGGTCGAAGGATTCAGCCTGACTGATGTTGCCTGACATGTAGGCGGTGTCGTTCCACGCTCCGCCTCTGACGATCTTCCCCTCCTTCGTTTCATTGGAGCACCACTCGCGGACATTCCCGGCCATATCGAAGGCCCCGTAGGTTGTCATGCTGGGGTAGCTGCCGACGGCTGCGGGCCCCTCGCCTTTGAAGTTGCTTACGTAGCTGACCCAGGGGCCTCCCGATTGGCCATGGCCCCAGTGATACAAGGTGGGCAGACTTTTGCCCGCGTACTCCGCATAGGCAGCGGCTTCGTACCAACTCACACCACCAACAGGGTGGTCCGCCTGTCCCTTGGGGTACTCTCCGGCCTGCCACGTGGAGGGCCCGGGCCTGCCTGTTTCGTCGCGAAACTCAGCAATCGCCTGCTCCCAGGTTAGGGTCCGGCCTTCCTTGACGAATGGATGTTTCCAGTGTTTCCGCTGCTGGTACCCCCCGCTGTCGATGAATTCCTTGTACTGTTTGTTGGTGACTTCGTAGCGGTCGAGGAAGAAATCCTCCAACTGGCCGATCGGCAGTTTGGCTCCGGAA
>JBKJLJ010000376.1:0-5143 GCA_046597015.1 Bryobacteraceae bacterium | reverse complement strand
CTTGCGACGAATCAATCGTACGAAGAGCGGGGGACTCCAAAAATGTTTTTGTCGCAAGGTATCGGGACGAGATTAGCGGATGATCGACGGGATTTGACAGGGTGGTGTTTCGCGGTTCGGTTCGGTCCATCGCTTATTCGCAGGGCATGGACAAATGCCAGAAATTGAGAGGCCTCTTGGTGAAGGATTTCAGCAAGTATGCCGAAACGGCAAGTAAGCGTTTGGAGGAAGCTTCGGTGGAAGCGGCGAGGCGGCTGGGGCGTCCGATTGAGTACTTGATGTCGAGCCGGATCGACAAGGAGGAGAACGCCTGGATGATCGCCAAAGCAGATGGTATTCAGGACGGATTGGTCTGCGTGCTTCAATCCATTGAGCCCTGCGCCAGTTTTGAAGTCTATCGCAACAGCAACATCAAGCAACTGCAGTTGAAGAGCCACCAAAGGAAATTCATGAACCTTTACCACTACCAGATGCACCCGATCTTCGGGTGGCTGAATGCTGGGATCCAAACCTGGTTTCCGTTCCCGATCCAAATCTGCCTGAAGGGTAGGGAGTGGCCGGCACGGCAATTGGATCTGCGGGAAGCACATTATGCCAAACACGATAATTGTCTGGTTTGGCGGAAGGACAAAGGGCAGGCCCACTTCCTTTAGGGACGATCAGCTGAAAGTCAACTGGCCGCAGTTTCTGGACCACGGCAAATTTGTTCTCAATGTGCCTCCGCCCGGGCGCTCGAGTTTCGCGTCATTCGCAAGTAGTCGAAGACGAGACGGGTCCGGAATGATGCCCAGCACCGCCGGCAGCCGATGGCGCCTCCCCTGGCTGCGGCGCGGATTGGGAATGGTCTTGAAACATTGCGGTAGCTGGCGCATCTGTTCGGCACTGAGCATGATCTTCGGGGCTCCTGTCAATTGCAGACGATCTCGGTGCAGACGATCTCGGTCGGGATGGGTCAACTGCGCATGCGCATCGCGACAAAGGGGACGCACTAAGACCCGCTTGGGGCCATCGGCTTGCGCGCTGTAGCCTTCCCGGGTGCGTCGATACCATTGGGTCATTCCCAGTTCCATCCAGTTGGCCGCGCGACACACCCCGCCATGGAAGCGTTGGGGGTCAACAAGTGTCTCCAGCAGCAACAATGGATGACCGAACCGTGTCCGCCAATCGGTGCCCGCCCACCGCTCGGTCAGCGACAACACACGGGAACCGATATTGGGCCGCTGCCAGCCGGGCAGGATCAGGAAGCGGCTGTTGTTGGCGATCAGATTCAGCCGCCCATACTGCGAGCGAAAGTCCCAGCCGATTCAACGATCACGAACGCCGCATTTCAGCGCCGCCGCCGATAGGCTCAGTCCTTGGCGCTAACGGGAAATTGACCACTCGTGCTCGGATAGAGTTGACCACACCGAAATCACACTCTGCCACGTGGCAGCCTTCTTAGCGTCGCGCCAGCATCCGCGCCGCAGGCGCGTAACTCCTTCCACTTCAGCAGACACCCTTAAGTTGAGATGATCGTGCGCGGCGATGCCGCGCGGCAGTGTGGCGGAGGACTTTCGACGAGCAGGTCGTGTTGCTGGTCAACTCTTGGTGAATATGGGTGGGCAACTTCTCGCGAGTGCCGAAGGGCTCAGTTGCGCTACCCACTGCTGGCGGCAAATCGCGACATACCAAACCGTCTCACCGATCTTGGCAAGCGCGCCAAAGTAATGATGACGCGCCATTTGCTCTTGGTACCGCGCTTCCTCGCTTGGTTCGACGGGGCGGACCGGGATTTCCATGAGTGCTTCGCCAGTAAATTCCGCCAGTTCCATCTAAAGATTTATACCAGGAATCCTTGGCGTTGTTCAGTTTGTTAGGACAAACCGTTGCATCTACGTGGATCTCGGAGAAGAGTAGATTCACCCTGGCTCTGCTTGCAGCCACCGCACAAGTGCAACTTCTTTCCCGGCCATCCCGAGTTCCACCGGACGATCGCCGGTCATCAATACCAGAGCCTGCCCCTCAAGGCGTTTCCTGTTCGAATCGGCGGGCGCATCGCACCGCGCGGGTACTTGCGGGGTTAGCGCGCCGCGCGGACGGCTTCATCAATGAGGGCGATGAGTTCTTCGCGGGTGACGGTGATTTTGTCGCCACCGGGAAGTTCATCGGCCGTGATGGGGCAGCCGGGGAGGGCTTTGGAATTGGACTGGATGCCGTAGCGAGCGCGGGCTTCGAAGAGTTCGTTAACCTCTTTGCGGTCGAGAAGTTTGGGGCCGCCGAGTTGTTCGGCGACGAGGGCGATGCGGGCGACGTGCTCGACGGTTTCGAGCTTATGGAAGGCGCTCCAAAGGTCGGTGCCGCCGCAGACGACGCCGTGGTTACCGAGGAGTATGGCGTCGTAGTGGGGTACGAACGGCTTGATGGACTCACTGAGGGCGGGGGTGCCGGGGAGGCCGTAGGCGGCCAGGGGGACGCAGCCGAGGTTGACGACGACTTCCGGGAGGATGGCGAGGTTCAGCGCGCGGCCGGCAACGGCAAAGCCGGTGGCGGTGGGAGCATGCGCGTGGGCGACGGCCATGATGTCGGGGCGCATTTGGTAGATCGTGAGATGCATCATGATCTCGCTCGTGCGCTCGCGGCGACCTTCGACCTTGCGGCCGTTCATATCGCAGATGATGAGATCGTCGATCGCCATGCGGCCTTTGCTGATCCCGGTGGGGGTGCAGAGGACGCGATTGGCATCGAGGCGGACGCTGATGTTGCCGTCGTTCGAGGCGACCCAGCCTTTGTCGAACATGAGGCGGCCAATTTCGACGATGTCCTGACGGAGTTTGTTTTCTTCTTGACCCACTAAACCAACCAGTGTACCAGCGTCGCTACAATGAGGGCAGTGGCATATCAACAATCTGGTTTATCCGGGCTCATGGCACCGGATCGTATGGCGACGGGACTGCTGTTGCTCGTGAACAGTTCGATCTTCCTGGCCGTACTTTTGGGCAACAACGACGCCTTTCCGTTCTATGCGGCGAAGACCCTGCCGGGGTTAGCGGCGGGGGAATGGTGGCGGCTAATCACCGCGGGTTACCTGCACATCTATCCGATCCACATCATCATGAACATGATGAGTCTGTACAATATCGGCCCGATAGCGGAGGATATTTTCGGCACACGGCGGATCTTTACCATTTGGACAATTTCGACGGTGTGCGGATTTTTGTTGAGTGCGATTTGGACGAAGGCTCCGTCGCTGGGGGCGAGCGCGGGGATTTTTGGTTTAATGGGAGCGTTGATCGCGGTGGGCGTTTTGAGTAAGCATCCTTATGCCCGGGATCTGCAAAAGCAATTGATGATTAACGCTGGGATTGGCTTTATCATTGGGAGCCTGCCGATGTTCCCGATCGATAACGCCGCGCATTTGGGCGGGCTAATCGGTGGTTTCGCCACGGCTTGGTTGGCGGGCTTTCCGCGGCCGTTTGATGATGCGCGGGAAAAGCTTTGGAGTTTGACTTCGATTGTGGCGCTGGGCGCGACGATCTATGCGTTCTACGAAGTGGCGATGAAACTGACGCAGACGGCGGTGAAGCTTTAAGCTTTGCGCTTGGGGGCGGCCAAGGGCAGGTTTTCGTCGACCATGGCGCGATTGACCATCTCGCTGACGACGGCGCTGAGGTGAGGGTTGCGGAGGGCCCAGGAGTAGGCCTTGAGCGGGCGCTTGAGGCCACCGGGAACGGCGGCATCGATTTTGGCGACGCGGGCGGGGGTGTCCGGGCCGTTGGGGCGGCCACTGAAGACTGGCCGGGCTACCTTCATAGCGATGACGCCGAGGCCATTTTTGTTGGCGGCGGCGAGGGCCTTGTCGACGAAGGGGTGGTTGATAACGTTGTAGGCAACCATGGCAACGGAGTAGATCTTTGACTGGGTCGCGGCTTCCAGAATGCCGGCGGGATCGGTGTGGGCACTGACGCCGAGATGGCGTACCTTGCCGGTTTTCTTGAGCACTTCGAAGGCTTCGGCGATTTCGGGATAGGCGAGGAGTTCGACGGAAGTGGAGGCGCCGTGAGGGCACATGAGGATGTCGAGATGGTCGGTGCCCAGACGGGCGAGAGTAGCATCGACGCTATCCCAAATGATGCGTTTGTAGTTTTTGTTGCGGTCTATTTTGCGACCGTATTCGGCTTCCATGACATTGGCGATGTAAGCCTGATCGAGTTCGAGACGCTGACCGGCAAAGTAGTTGATGAAATAGTCCGGGGCGTCCGCCTGGCGGCGGGCGATCTCGTCGAGGGCCTTGGTTTGGATCCGCTTCTGAGAGGTGGGGTCGAGGCTTTCAAAAATATCCTGGAAGAGTTTATTGCGGTTGCCGTCCCAGACGCTGACTTTGGAGTTGAGGAAGAACTGCTCGCGTTTGCGCGCCTTGAGGACCTTGGCGTACCCTTTTTCGCTGGCGAGGTTTCCGTACGCGGGGGCGGTGTCGAGGTAGTTCAGACCGCGGTCCATGGCGGCGAGGACGTGCTCGTAGTTGGTGGGGGAGATCGTATTGCCGCCCATGACAATTTCCGAGACCATGAAGCCGGTGCGGCCGAGTTGGCGATAGGCCACGCCGGGTTGGCGGTTGCGCCACTCGCCCTTGGCTTCGGGCGGAGCGCCGTCGGCTTTCAGGGCGACGGCGGCGGCGAGGGAGGCGGAGAGAAACTCGCGACGGTCGAGCATGCGTTATTTCTCCTTTTCGATTTCGAGGAGGCCGGCGCGATTGATCCGCTCCCCTTGGAATAAGACTACCGAAATTCGTTCGGTATAGGAGATATCCTCGAGGGGGTTGCCCTCGACGAGGAGCAGGGTGGCGTCGTAGCCCGGGCGGATGGCACCGAGGCGATTAGCGGCTCCGAGGAGTTTAGCGGCGTGGCTGGTGGCCGCGATGAGGGCATCCTTCGGGGTGGCACCGGCTTGAACGAGGAGTTGGAGTTCGCGATGGAGAGCGGGGCCGTGCAGGAGGGTGAAGTTGCCGGAGTCGGTGCCGGTGACGAGGGGCACACCTTTTTCGATGGCTCGTTTGACGTTAGCGGGCAAGTCGGTTTGTGAGAAACGGTAGCCGGCCCATCTGCCGGCCGCGGCGGAGGGTGGGGCGAGCATGGCTTCCTTCGTCGCGGCGACCATGCCGGGCAGC
>JBKJLJ010000355.1:0-3978 GCA_046597015.1 Bryobacteraceae bacterium | reverse complement strand
GCGAGGCAGTCCTGGTCAGAGGGGGCGAGGAAGTGGGCGACTCCGGAGCGGGCGTTATGGGTTTGAGCGCCGCCGAGGTCTTCCTTCGAAACGTCTTCGTGGGTGACGGTTTTGATGACGTCGGGGCCGGTGACGAACATGTGGCTCGTGTGGTCGACCATGAAGACGAAGTCGGTGAGGGCGGGGGAGTAGACCGCGCCGCCGGCGCACGGTCCCATGATGGCGGAGATTTGGGGGATGACGCCGGAGGAGATGGTGTTGCGGAGGAAGATATCGGCGTAGCCGGCGAGGGAGAGGACGCCTTCCTGAATGCGGGCTCCGCCGGAGTCGTTGAGGCCGATGAGGGGGGCGCCGGTTTTGAGGGCGAGGTCCATGACCTTGCAGATTTTTTGGGCGTTGGAGGCGGAGAGGGAGCCGCCAAAGACGGTGAAATCCTGGGCGAAGACGTAAGTTAGCCGCCCGTGGACGAGGCCGTAGCCGGTGACGAAGCCGTCGCCGTCGATGACTTGTTCGTCCATGCCGAAGTCGCGGCAGTGGTGGCGGACGAGTTGGTCGAGTTCTTCGAAGGAGCCTTCGTCGAGGAGGAGATGGATGCGTTCCCGGGCGGAGAGCTTGCCGTCGGCGTGCTGGCGGGCTTGGCGTTGGGGGCCACCTCCGGCTAGAGCGGCGGCTTGGCGGCGGCGGAGTTCGTTGAGGCGGGACGACATGGGGTCAGGGTAGCATTGGGGGCGGTGGAGGCGTTCGCCTGTTAGACTTGGGCGCATGCGATATTCCCTTTTCCTGTTCGCGCTCGTGGCCTTTGCGGAAAACCCTTTTACGATCAAGACGAAGTGGGCTGTGGGGGGCGAAGGGGGCTGGGACTATGTGACGCTGGATCCGGTGGGCCGCCGGCTCTATTTATCGCACGCCACGCGCGTCGAAGTGCTGGATGCCGATTCGGGCAAAGTCGTGGGTTCGATCGCGGATACGCCGGGGGTGCACGGGATCGCCATTGCCGGAGTGCATGGCTTTACAACGAATGGCCGCGAGAACAAATTGACGGTGTTTACGCCTTCGACGCTGGCGGTGATCAAAAAGCTGGACGTTGGAAAGGGTCCGGATGGCATCTTCTTCCATGCGGCGACGAAGCGTGTTTTCACGTGCAATCATGGCTCGCATGACATCACGGTGGTGGATGCGGAGAAGGCCGAGGTGGTGGGCACATTGGACGTGAAGGGCGATGGCGAGTCCATGGTGCAAGGTAAGGATGGGCTGTTGTACGTGAACGTGGAGGACACGGCGGAGGTGGTGGCGTTCGATCCTAAATCGCTCCAGATTGTGAGGCGAATGCCGATTGGGGTGGCCAAAGTGCCGACCGGTCTGGGCTATGATCCGAAAACGAATCACCTTTTTATTGGCTGCCGGGAGAAGCCGCTGATGGTGGTGATGGATGCCGCGACGGGCAAAGTGGTGACTACCTTTCCGATCGGCCCGGGCGTCGATTGGGCCGATTTCGATCCCAAACACAAGATTGCCTTGACCTCTTCGGGCGGCGATGGCTCGATGGGCATGTTCCAACAGAAGGGCGGCAAGTACGTCGACTTGGGTGCCTTTAAGACCGAGCTTGGGGCCAAGACGTTCGCCTTCGATGCGAAAACGGGCCGCATCTTCCTGCCGACGGCTGATATCGTCTCGACACCAGCAAGCGCGGAAAAGAAGGGCGGGCGGTCGATTTCGCCGGGTACGTTCCGGGTGCTGGTGGCTGGCCGATAACAGGGTTAGTGTTTGACTGGCTCGTCGCGTTCGACTTTTCCATCGCGGAGGAAGATGATGCGATGGGCGTGCATGGCGATATCGTGTTCGTGGGTAACGAGGACGATGGTGTTGCCCTGCTGGTAGAGGCGTTCAAAGAGGGCCATGATTTCGACTCCGGTGGCGGAGTCGAGTGCGCCGGTGGGTTCGTCGGCGAGGAGGATGGACGGGTTGGTAACGAGGGCCCGGGCGATGGCCACGCGTTGCCGTTGGCCGCCGGAGAGCTCATTGGGCTTGTGGAACATGCGCTTTTCGAGGTCGACTTGACGGAGGGCGAGCTTAGCGCGTTCGATGCGTTGGGCGGGGGGGACGCCGGCGTAGATGAGGGGGAGTTCGACGTTGTGGAGCGCGGTGGCGCGGGCGAGGAGGTTGAAGGTTTGGAAAACGAAGCCAACCTCCTTGTTGCGGATGTGCGCCAACTGGTCGTCGTTCATGGAGCTGACGAGGGAGCCGTTGATGAAGTAGTCGCCGGTGCTGGGGGTATCGAGGCAGCCGATGAGGTTCATGAGGGTGGACTTTCCCGAACCGGAGGGTCCCATGATGGCGACGTATTCCCCGCGGCGGATTTCGACATCGACTCCAGAGACGGCGTTGATCGTCTGGTCCCCCATCTGGTAGGTTTTCCAGAGGCCATAGGTCCGAATGATAATTCCTTCGCGGCGGAGCTGTTCTCCGCGAGCCTGGGCCGATGCTTCCGCTGCTTGTGCCATGGGTATTGTTATGAAACTTCCTTTATGATTCTGCCTTGACCGGCGACTTATTGTCTACCTTGATTTTGGCATCGTTTCGCAGGGTGCGAATGATTTTGTAGCTTCCGGTGATGATCTCTTCGCCTTCGTTGAGACCGGAGGTGACTTCGATATCGGTGACGCCGGTGATGCCGGTTTCCACCTTTTTAAACACGGCTTTTTCGCCTTGGATGACGAAGACGCCTTGGATTTCGACTTTACGGGCCTTGATGGAGGCGGGATCCATGGGGAGTTCAGGGCCCTTTTCGCCATCCTTGATGGGCGCGAGATCGCCGGTTTGACGGACGGTGAGGGCCTGAATCGGGATGGTGATGGACTTCTGGCGGGTGGCGGTAACCACCTTCGCGGTGCAGCTGAGGCCCGGGCGCATCTCGTCCGGGGGATTGTCGAGGGCGATGACCACCTTAAAGTCCTTGGCTTCCTGGCTGGAGATGGCGGATTGGGAGGCAGCAAGGCCGGTGGAGCGGAGGATGGCGGTGTTGCCGATTTCGATTACGTGCCCTTTGAAGGAGCGGCCGGGCATGGCGTCGACGGTGACATCGGCGACTTGGTCGAGTTTGACGTTGACGATATCGGTTTCGTCGACCTTCACTTCGGCGGTGATGATGGACATGTCGGCGATGGTCATAATGAGCGAGGCCGAGGAGTTCTGGATGCCGGGGACGACGGTTTCGCCGACGCGGACGGGGAGGTTGGTGACGACGCCGTCAATGGGGGAGGTAGATTGGGTGCGGCTGAGGACGTCGGAGGCGCGGCGGAGGTTGGCTTCCGAGACGGTGATACGGCGCTGGGCGGCAGAGAGGCTGGCGCGAAACTGTTCGATCTGCGCGCGGGCCTGGGCAAGGCGGGCTTCGGATTCGCGGACGGTGGCTTCCGCCGACTGGACGGCGGCGCGGCGAGAATCGTAGTCTTGGCGGGAGACGAGCCCTTCTTTGAGGAGGCGCTCGGAGCGATCAAAATCGAGCTTAGAGCGATTGAGGTCGGCCTTGCCGCGTTCGATGGAGGCTTCAAGGGTGCGGAGATTGCTGTCTTGCGCTTTGAGGCTGGCTTCGGCGGCGGCGGATTCGGCTTGGGTGGAGGTGACGGTGGCGCGTTGGGCGGCGACGTCTGCTTCCGGCTGGACGCTTTCGAGCTTGGCGAGACCTTGGCCCTTCCGGACGCGGTCACCTTCCTTTACCATGATGTCGGTGATACGGGACGGGCCTTGGGCATTGCTGCCGATATTGATGTAGTTGCGGGGCTTGACTTCACCGGAAGCGGTGACGACGGAGGTCAGATCCTGACGGGCGGACTTGCCCGTCTGCACGGTGACAATTCCTTTTTTGCTCCACTGCAAACTTGCGTAGACACCGCCGGCTATGGCCAAGACCACACCGATACCGACGACAATCTTCCATTTTTTCACGTGTAAAGGGCTCCTGAGAAAGTCAGACGGAGG
>JBKJLJ010000211.1:0-6334 GCA_046597015.1 Bryobacteraceae bacterium | reverse complement strand
CGCCGACCGAGCCGATAAAAAAGAGCAGGGGCAGTTCGCGGAGTTTGACGGGTTCCGCTCCTTGCCGGACACTCCACCAATAAACAGGAAACATGAGGGCGGCGGCAAAAAACGTGCGTAGGCTGGCCGCGACCATCCCCGGCATCTCTTTCAAAACTATCTTCGAGAAGATGAAGTTGGCGCCCCAGAAAAGATATACCCCAACGACGATGAGGTAGAGGCGCCATCGACTACTGCCATCGTTCAACGGACTGTCTCCCGGCGGACGGTGATGGAATCGAGAAACGCGTGATCAATATCGAAACCAAAACCGACGCCGTCGGGGACGACGATGGTGCCCTGGGGAGTCGCTTCAATCGGCTGCGTGAGCAGCTCGCGTTTCCAGTAGCGGTTCGACGCCGAAACGTCGCCGGGGAGCACGAAATTCGGCAGCGACGCCAGAGCGATGTTGTGAGCGCGGCCGATGCCGCTTTCGAGCATGCCACCGCACCAGACGGGGATGTTGTGCTGCTGGCAGAGATCATGGACTTTGATCGCTTCCGAGAAGCCGCCAACGCGACCGAGCTTGATGTTGATGATGCCGCAGGCGTTCATGCGGATCGCTTGTTCGGCGTGGTGAGCGGAACGGATGCATTCATCGAGGCAGATGGGGGTTTGGAGCTTGGCTTGGAGTTCGACGTGGTCTATGATTTCATCGTGAGCGAGGGGTTGCTCGATCATCATGAGGTAAAGCTCGTCGAGGGCCTTAAGGCGATCGGCGTCGTTCAGGGTGTAGGCGGAGTTGGCGTCGGCCATCAGCTTGATTTGCGGGAATCGTTTGCGAACTTCCCGCAGATCTTCGACGTCGCGACCTGGCTTAATCTTCATCTTGATCCGCTGGTAGCCGGCGGCGAGTTCCTTCTCGATGAGGCGGAGGACATCGTCGACGGTGTCTTGAATCCCGAGGGAGACCCCGGAGGGGATTTCCTTGCGCGCACCGCCACCGATCAGTTGATGAAGGGGAATATTTTTTTGGCGGGCTTCCAGATCCCATACGGCGACTTCGAGACCGCCGCAGGCCATTTTGTGGCCGCGGATGTGCTTGAAGCGGGGGGCGACGTCGCGAGCGGTTTCGAGGGGGTGACGCAGAACTCGAGGCGCGACATAATTGCGGACGATCATCCAGGCGGATTCGGTCCACTCTTCGTTATAGAACGGATTTTCGCCGGCGGTGACTTCGCCCCATCCGCTGAGGCCGTCGGAGACGACTTCTACCAAAACCATGTCGCGTTCATAAGTACGGCCGAAGCTGGTTTCGAAAAAATGCACGAGCGGCATTTTGACTTGGCGGAGACGAATTTCGTCTATTTGAAAGCTCATACTAATCCATCCTGGTCGGCGAGTAGGTAATTGCCGTGGGTTTCGCCGCGTTCGAATCCGACGACGGTGCGGCCGGCGCGGAAGTGTTCGAGAAAGGCCTGGCTGATGCGGGATTGAATGTCGATCGTCCTGGCGCCCACATTGGGGACTTCGATGCGGGCGACGATATCGACGGGGGTTTTGGTTTTGTCGAGGTGCCACTCGGCGACGCACCGGTCGGTGGGGAGGCCGGCGTGGAGTAGGCTGGACGTGTTGCCGTATTGATTCAGGACGTAGCGTTTGACGACCGCCCCCAAGCGCTCGATGTTAAAGAAGGCGTTTTTGAGTTCGAGGGGGTCGAAGGTCCATTCGATGAGGTTGACGCCGAGGGCGAGGGCGAGTTCGCGCTGTTTGAGCTTCATCATGCGCCCCGCTCCGGCGTTGCGATACTCGGCGACGACCCCCATCATTTGACTGTGCAGGAAGGCGAGACCACCGGGTTTGACGCCGGGGATGGAGATGAGGAAGCCGACCATCCGGTCTCCATCAAAGGCGCCGAGAACCTGACCGCCGATCTTAGTGGCGACGACGAAGAGGCGGACGGGCAGCAGGTCGAGATCGGAAAAGCCCCAGATCTCTTTTTGTAACTGGACAGCCGTGACTAACTCGGCGTGTTCTTCTAATTCACGGACGACGATCATTCCTTGGCTTTTGCCTCCTGCCAGAGTGCTTCGAGTTGCGCGATGGGGGTGCCTTCAATTTGTCCATGGAGGCTATCTTCGAGGTACGCAAAGCGGCGGCGGAACTTGGCGTTCGTTTGCCGCAGCGCTTGTTCGGGGTCGACCTGATAGAAGCGGGCGAGATTGACGAGAACGAAGAAGAGGTCGCCGATTTCGCCCGTGCGTTCTTCTGGCGTCGCGGCTTCGGCCAGTTCGGCGAGTTCTTCGTGCAGCTTGTCGACGACCTGCGCGGAGCTCTCCCAGTCGAAGCCGACCTTAGCGGCGCGCTTGCTGATTTCGCGGGCCTGCAGCAGAGCGGGCATCGCGTTCGGGATGCCGTCGAGGAGTCGCCTGCGTTCCGGCTTTTCGGTGGCCTTAATCTTGTTCCACTGGTCGAGGACCTCTTCGGCGGTATTGGCTTGGGCGTCACCGAAGATGTGGGGATGGCGGCGGATCAATTTTTCGTTGATAGCGCGGAGGGATTGAGCGATATCGAACAGGCCCTGCTCCTGAGCCATTTGGGCATAGAAGACGGGCTGCAGGATGAGATCGCCGAGTTCTTCGCAGAGGCCGGGCCAGTCGCGTTCGTCGATCGCATCGATGACTTCGTACGTTTCTTCGAGGGTGTACTTCTTGATCGAGTCGAAGGTTTGTTCGAGGTCCCAGGGGCAGCCGTCGGGCGCACGTAACTTTGCCATGATGGCAACTAATTTAGAAAACTCTTGTCCGGCTGGGTCAGGAATCACTGGAGGGCTACTTACAAGGGTAGCATGGCGGTCACGAGCGAAGCATTCTTACTGTCCCACAGTGAGGACCAAGTTTTGGGCGTTGGGAACGCCATCGATTTCGAGGTCGATGGGCTGGTCTCCGGCCGCGACGTTGGGCACGACAATATTGAATTGATACAGGCCGATGGTGCCGCCCACCATGCCGGCGAAGGTAACGTTGGCCGTTTGCCCGCCGATGCGGAGTCGAAACGGAGAAGAGAGCGCGGACGCCTGCGCGGCGACCGTGCCGGCCTGAGTGGGAGGAGAAGTGGGGCCGCAGCCGAGAGCGTAGATGGCGATGGTGTCACCCGGTTTCGCCGCGACGAACGAGACTCCAGCCAGCATGCCGGGGCGCCCGATAAAAGTAGAAAAATCTGGGGTGAGCGCCACGACATACTGTTTGCCGTCAATCAAAAACTGGGGAACGGTCTGCAGGGTGGGTGAAAGGCGGGCGCGATTCACGACAACCGGGTTGCTGAGTCCGAGTGGGGTTTTCACCTGGACGAGGACTGAGCCAGTGGCCGTATCTTCGGGAGTATTGATGTTGATCTGGTTGGGGCTGATGAAGTAGACGAAGGCAGGCTTTCCATTGACGGTGACGCTGACGCCGTCGAGTGAGGTGGGGGCGTTGACCCCGCTGAAATCCGCGCCGCCCCAGAGCCGCTGGACGGGCGAAAAGTTTTGACCATAGATTTCGACGTAGGTGTTCGAAGAGAACCCGGCCTTACCTCCGAAGGAGGTGAACAGCGGGCCGTCGGTACGAAGGGCGGGGCCGGGCGGGATGGAGACCTTGCGGATTTTGAAATTGTTTCGATCAACGATGTATAGGTTACCGATGGAATCCACGGTCATGCCGTACGGAAAATTGAACTGGGCCGAGACAGCCGGACCGCCGTCACCGAGGGCACCTGCCGAGCCCGTACCGGCGTAAGTCGTGATTTTGCCGCTGGGGTCAACTTTGCGGACGCGCTGACCAAAGGATTCGGAGATGAAGATGTTGCCGCCGGCATCGACGGCGACCCCCGAGGCGGAGCGGAGTTGGGCGGCGGTAGCGGGACCGCCATCTCCCGTAAAACCCGCCACGCCGGTGCCAGCGACGGTAGAGATGACGCCGGTGGGTGACACGCGGCGGAGGCGTTTACTGCCGTTGGAGCGGCCATCCCCATCGTCGGTGAAGTAGAGGCTGCCATCGGGACCGAGCGCGAGCCAGCAGGGAAAGGCGTCGGCAGCGGTGGCGGGCCCGCCGTCGCCGGAGAGGCTGAAGCGGCCAGTGCCCGCGACGGTGGAGATGATGCCGGCGGGGGTGATCTTGCGGATTCGCAGGTTCAAGACGTCGGAGAAGTAGAGATTGCCGGCCGAGTCGAGAACAATGGAAGTGGGTGAATTCATTCGGGCCGCGGTAGCTGGTCCGCCGTCGCCGAGGAAGCCGCCCACGGAACCGGCGATGGTCGTGATGATCCCGTTGGGGGCGATCTTCCGGATTCGATCGTTGGCCGCATCGGCGATGTAGACGGTGCCATCCGGAGCGACGGCGGTTCCGAGCGGCCCGTTTAACAGGGCGGCCGTGGCGAGGGCACCATCGCCGGAGAAGCCGGCCCGGCCGGTGCCGGCGATGACGGTGGTCAGTCCCAAGGGATCGATCTTATAGACCTGATGCTTGGTCGAGTCCGCCGCGTAAAGGTTTCCAGCCGCATCCAGCGAGACATTATAGACGAGCCCCCAACTGGAGTTGCCCGCGACCGAAGTGATGGTCTGAGCATAGGTCGGAGAGAACATGGCGAGTCCGCCAAGGATAAAAATGAGCCGGTTGATGATACGCATGGGAAAGGTCCTCACTTGGCAATACGCAAATGGCCGCCGGGAACTGTCAGTCCAACCGGACGAATGATAAACTCATTCCCATGCGGGTTCGAGGACCGGGCGTGGAGGCATTCGCGGATTGGCCAATTGGCGAGAACTTGGGCATGGCGGATCGGGACGAGTTGAACCGCGTCTTTGCTGCCACGTATGAGGAGTTGCGACGGCTGGCGCGAACAGTGAGGCGGTCATCGCAGGACGCGACGTTGAGCCCGACGGCGCTCGTAAACGAAGCTTGGCTGAAGCTGGCGGGTTCGAAGCAGATGGCATGGGAATCGCCGCTCCATTTCAAACGGGTGGCGGCGCGAGCGATGCGGCAGTTGTTGATCGGGGCGGCTCGACGGCGGGGGGCGCAGAAGCGGGATGGCGGGGTTTGGCTGGTGACCTTCTCCGAGGATCTGCCAGCGCTGGCGAAAGCCGATGACGTTTTGCGGCTGGATGCCGCGCTCGAAGAGTTGGCTCGGCTGAGTCCGCGGCAGGCTTCGATCGTGGAGAGCCGATATTTCGGAGGCTTGGAGGTGGCGGAGACGGCACAAGTATTGGGGGTCTCCGAGGCGACCGTGGCGCGGGATTGGCGAATGGCAAAGGCGTGGCTGAGCCGGGAGCTACGTAAGGATGGGGCCAATGGATGCAGCACGGTTTGAACGCGTTCAAGAACTGTTTAACGCCGCGGCGGACCTGACCGGGGCAGAGCGGGACCGATTTCTTGCGGGGATGGAAAGTGATCTGAGGGCGGAGGTGGAGTCGCTGCTGGCGGAAGATGCCGAGCCGGCGAACTTGCTCGACCAGGGTGTGGCAGAGATTGCATTTGCCGCGGAGGATCAAATCCCAACGGCCTTTTTGGCTCAGGCGTTTGGACCGTATCGCTTGGAGCGGCTGATCGGAGAGGGCGGAATGGGACTCGTGTTTCTGGGGCGCCGCGATGACCTGGGAAGCCTGGCGGCAATCAAAGTGCTGCGGGACGCGTGGCTTTCGCCGGAACGACAAGCACGATTCCTGGCGGAACAGCGCGCCTTGGCGGAACTCCGCCACCCGTCGATCGCGATGCTCTATGATGCCGACACGCTGCCCGACGGCACGCCCTGGTTTGCGATGGAGTATGTCGAGGGCTGCCCTCTCACGGACTACTGCGCGGGGCGGGCGAGCGATTTGAAGGAACGCCTGCGCTTGTTCCGAAGCGTGTGTGAAGCGGTGCAGCACGCGCATCGGCATGGAATCATTCATCGGGATTTGAAGCCGTCGAACGTGCTGGTGAGCGAGCAGGGCGAGGTAAAGTTGTTGGACTTCGGAATCGCCAAGCAATTGGATACCGCCGATGGCCTGACCCGCACGGGGCTGCGGCTAATGACTCCGGCCTACGCCGCCCCTGAGCAGCAGCGGGGGGAAGCGACGGGCATTTACACGGACGTCTACGGGCTGGGGATTTTGCTTTGCGAGTTACTTCCGGATCGTGCGGTGGCGACCGGTGCCGAGTGGCGAGATTTGGATGTGTTGTGCTCGACAGCGCGACACGCGGAGCCCGACCGGCGGTACCCGTCAGTCGAAGCGCTGCTGCGGGACCTCGACCACTTCAACGCGGGAGAGCCGCTGGAGGCGCGAGCTGACAGTTGGCCGTATCGAGCCGGCAAATTTGTCCGCCGGAATCGGGTGGCG
>JBKJLJ010000135.1:0-2917 GCA_046597015.1 Bryobacteraceae bacterium | reverse complement strand
CCATCGCGGTACCTTCCACGATCTGCCGTTCCGTCACCTTCCCCGGGTTCCGCGTCAACAGCAGTACGATATCGCCCGTCTTCCGGTCCTCGACCGGCGCCGGGTTGCCGATCGTATCCTCGCCCAGATCCGCGACCACTTGCGCCGCCGACCAGGTCCGTCCGCCGTCCCTACTGCGTTTTAGCAGCAAATCGATGTCGCCGCTGTCCCCTCCCGCGCTCCGCCGCCCTTCGCAAAAAGCCAGCAGCGTCCCTCGCTTAGTCTCGATCAAAGCCGGAATCCGGTACGTATGATACCCATCCTGACCGGACCGAAAGACCTCCACCTGGCTAAACTCTGCCGCCGCCGCCCACCCAGCCAAGGCGAGATACAAAAGCAACGCCATACAATTCATACGCCCAGACTATACCGAATCGAGCACCACCATCCATAGCACGGAGAAGTCGGGCGCCGAACAAGATCCCCAGCGTCGCCGCCTGCAGCCGAGCCATCCCCTCGAAGCAGGCCAACTATCCTCGCCGCGACTAACTTATGCTCCACTTTATCTTCTAGGCTGTTAGGGCCACCACGGCTCAAACTCCCGCAATCGCCGCAGCGCGCGCGCCAAGCTTGGGGCTCGCGCTGCGGCGATATCTGCTCGCCACTGCGTGGTAACAAACTTTCCAAGGCATAAGTTATAGCTTGGCCCGATCTTCGCTGTGCTCCCCTTCCTGGGTACGATCTGTTCTCGAATCGCCGCTGACCTTGATTTAGCCGCCAGTTCAATCAGAGTTCGCTTAGGATCCAATAGCTTCTCCGGCTCGGCCGGTATCCGCCCCGAAGAACAGCCAAGATAATCCGCCAATTTTCCCCCATCGCCGAGTAGCCATGCCTCTACCTCGCGCACCGCTACCCGGAAAAGCAAATTAGGGTGAGGCGGCCCCTCCAACCAATCAGCCACGAGACTACCCGGGCACACTCCGGCACCGAGATCCGTGAGAACCAGAATCGGAATACTTCTCGCCGCGTTATTCCATCCTTCCATGCGCGTCTTCAGATACCCATTCCCGCGCCGCCCATATGCGGCTCCGACGGCGAACGGCCTGCCAGTGCAGAGCAGGACTCTGCGCAGGACAACCTCACTCAACTCGTCCTCCACCGCAAGCTGAATCGGGATCGTCTTCATTGAAACAGGTCGAGTTGATTCAATCCAACCGGAGTTGTCCTCGGCAGCACGACATCGGCCACGCTCAGTCCCGCTTCCAACATCGCTCGAATCTCCTTAACCGAGGATGCGACTTCTGCTTGCGTTCCCTCCGAACCCGGCCGCAGGAGTACGACCTCCTCGCCGCCAATTCCCTTATCCGAGAGCAGCTCCCAGCTATGCGTCGTTGCAAATATCTGTCGCTTGCGGCTTCGCAACACGTGGTGAAATAGCGAAGGGAGCTTGGTTACTAGCGCCGAATGCAAGGATAACTCGGGTTCCTCCAGCAGCAACGGAGCATTGCCGTCCAGCAGCGACCAGAACAATCCAATCAACCGCAGCGTCCCATCGGAAAACTGATCCTCCCGTTGCCGTCCAGCGTTGGGTCGCCAGTGCTCATATACCGCTTCCAGATGAGGCACCCCCGCATCGTCTTTAGTATCGGTTAGTTTTTTGAGTTGCGGAACCGCTTCCCGTAATGCGCTTTCGATCCGGGCGAGACGCGATTTACGAGTTTTCTCTGGCGTCCTTGCCACCGTCTCGAGGAAAAACCTCCCAAACGGATCTTCTTCGAATACCGATCCAGCGACGGCCTCCGGATGTCTCAACAGTTGAGGAACCAAATGGAGGTACCGAATAGACTCGAAAAACTGGGTAATCGAACGGAACTTCGCATTCGCGTTTACCTGTTCGAGATGAGTCTGCGTTCTCCTTAGAAAATCCGCTTCATCGTTCTTATCGGGCCGGTCAAGGACGAGTTTGCCTTTTTCCCACACCCTCTCGGAAGCCACATAGGGCTGCCGCCGACCCCTCACTTCTTGCGTTATGCTAAGCCGATAACGCCATACTGGGCCATCGAAGGTACTTTCAGAGAGTTCAACTTCAATTTCCACGTTCGGTTCGCGTCGAGCCGCCAAGCATCGAATCTTAGAGAGTCCGCCCCGGTGCCTGATGGCAGACTGAAGCCCCCCTCCCGGCCTCGCCACGTCCTTCAAAAACCGAAGCGCATCCAGCAAGTTCGACTTTCCTGCGGCATTGGGCCCAACGATGAACACTCGGTCGCTGAGTGCCAAATCAATCGCCTGGAAATTCCGCCAATTGCGAAGGATCAATCTTGAAACGATCATGGTCGCCTTCCATTCTAGCGCCCATCTGCATAATCGCCAGCGAACCTCCTCCGTCCTGGTTCATAATAGATTCCAGTGCCGGTCGTGGGCGCGTGGCTCAATGGATAGAGCATCAGCCTTCGAAGCTGAGGGTTACAGGTTCGAGCCCTGTCGCGCCCACCACCGGCACTCTAAAACGTGAACCGCGTCTGCAACTCCAGCCGCCGATTGTTCGCCGACTCCGAAAACGCCGTTCCCGTCTGCAACGCCGGCCCCGCCGGCTGATTCGCCCTTCCAAACAGCGGCGAAGTAAGGTTCCCAATGATCGGCCCCGGGTTGTTCCGGTTCAGCACATTGCGAATCGACAAGCCAATCGTCACGTTATATTTCCGCGACGTCTTCCCGCCCCCACTCGCCACCCCCGTCCCCGAAGAAAACACGCCGCTCGTATCCCCCCGCCGCTCCCCGCCCCCCGGGATGTTCGTCGGAGCCTCTCGCCCCTCCCCCAACCCAAACGAAAACGTCCGGCTCAACCGCAGATTCAGCAACACATTCCCCGGCCCCCGCCCATAATTGCGGCCAATCGACGTCGCCCCCGGCCCCGGGTTCGTATCCAACAATCCATAGC
>JBKJLJ010001088.1:0-7106 GCA_046597015.1 Bryobacteraceae bacterium | reverse complement strand
GCAACGCTACTTCCAAACGATCGCCGCGGCTGAAGCGGCCGGGAACACGGCGCGGGCGAATCAGATTCGTGCCACGGACAAGCAGCCGGCGGGCCGGAGCAACAATTGGGGCGCTTCGGCGGGCGGGCCGATGGTGATTCCGAAGATCTATAACGGCAAGAACAAGCTGTTCTGGTTCTTCACGTACAACGCGTTCAAGGACGTGAAGACGGAGGATGCGAGCGCTTTCAACCGTACGGTGCCGACGCTGGCGGCGCGGAACGGCGACTTCAGCGAGATGCTGAATTTGCCGAATTCGGGACGGTACATTGTGCATGACCCGACGACGGTCCGGCCGGATCCGGCGCGGCCGAGTAACTTTGTCCGCACGCCATTCCCGGGTAATCAGATTCCCCGGAGCCGGTTTGTGAACCCGGCCTACGATGCGGTGTCGAAACTCTATCCACAGCCGAACGTGATCCTGGCTCCCGGCCTGGATCCGGTGAACAACTACCTGGCTTCGCAGACGCCATATAACTGGGACTACATGGCGCTTTCGAACCGGGTGGACTACCAGATTAACGACAAATGGAGAATGTTCGGCCGCTGGAGCCGGAACGAGTTTGGCCCGGAAGATCGCGGTGATTGGACCTACGAGACGGCGCGGGGATTGAACTTAAATGGTCTGGTGCGGAACAACAAGGGCGGCAATGTCGACGTGGTCTATACACAGAACTCGACCACGATTTGGAATTTCAATATCGCGATGAACCAGTTCCGGGAGGGTAGTGTACAGCCGTATGCGCGAACTTTTAAGCCGAGCGGGTTGGGGTTACCGAGCTACCTGGACGCAAAGGCGGGCGACTTGGCGTTGTTGTCGCAAATGAACGTGAATGGCTATTCGACGATCAGCCCGGGTGGACTGCCGACGTTTACCCGGACGCGGCAGACGACGCTAAAACTGGAGCTGACCAAGATTATGGGCCGGCATACGCTTCGGACGGCATTCGACAACCGGAATATGTTCCGTACCGGCGGTGGCGGGGGCAACACAAGCGGTAACTTCACCTTCAGCGATTCCTACACGCGGCGGAACGATGACGGCTTCACGCCCTCGTCGAACTTGGGCTTGGGATGGGCGTCTTTTATCTTGGGAACGCCGAATGGGTTGAGCATCGCGACCAACGACAATTATGCTCTGCATAACCCGTACTACGGTTGGTTCGTGCAGGACGGATGGCGCATCACGGACCGGTTGACGATCAACTTGGGTCTGCGGATGGAGTATGAGTTGGGCCCGTCGGAACGGTACAACCGGATGATCGGGGGATTTGACCCGAACGCGACGCTGCCGATCGCGGCGGCGGCGCAGGCGGCTTATGCGCGGAACCCGATTCCGGAGTTGCCCGCGAGCCAGTTTATTGTGAAGGGCGGGAGCCGCTACGTGGGCGTTGATGGCGCTTCGCGGCGGTGGTTCCAGAATCAGTTGATGTACCTGCCTAGGGTGGGCGCGGCCTACCGGTTGGGGAACAATACGGTGATTCGGGGCGGCTACGGCATCTTCTTCGACACGCTGAACGTGATGAACTTTGGTCCGGATCAGTTTGGGTTTTCGCGGACGACCAACACGGTGGCGACGACGGACTTTGGGGTGAACTGGAACTTCCCGGCCAATGCGAATCCGAACAATGGGCGGAGCCCGTTGAACGATCCGTTCCCGGTGCGGGCGGACGGTTCGCGGTTTGATGTGCCGACGCGGGACGGGTTGGGGACTTCGGCGCGCAGCGGTCGAGGATTCGGGTTCACGGACTTCAATCAGCCCCATGCGCGGCAGCAGCGCTGGAGAATTGGGGTGCAGCAGAAGGTGGGTCCCGGGATGGTGCTGGACGTAGCTTACGCGGGCGCTTATTCCGACCGGATCTCCATTGGCCAGCGGCAGGATTTTCTGCCCGAGCAATATTGGGCGAACGGCACGGTGCGGAATGACGCGATTGCCAACAGCCTGAACGCGAACGTGCCGAACCCGTTTTTCATTGGGAATTTTGATCGGGCGCAGTTTTCGCCGCAGCTGTGGGCGGACATGAATACGCAGGGCTTTTTCACTGCGAACATCATTCGGCGGCACCAGTTGCTGCGGCAGTTTCCGCAGGTGAACTCGTTGACCAATAACACGACGCCGTTGAGCTATACGAAGTCTCACGAGTTGCAGATCAACCTGGAGAAGCGGTTTGCCAAAGGGATGAACTTCAACTTCGGCTACACCGGGATGACGCTGCGCGAGGCGGATTTCTTCCTGTATGAATGGGATCGGACGCCGACTGAACGGGCATCGAACGACGGGCGGCCGCACCGGATTGTGGGCACGATGATCTATGAGTTGCCGGTAGGAAAAGGCAAGTGGCTGCTGGGCGGCGCGGGCCGGGCGATGAATACGTTGGTGGGCGGATGGCAGTTCGCCGCGACTTACGAGTTCCAGCCGGGGCCGTTGCTGGACTGGGGGAATGCGTTCTACTACGGCAGCGATGTGAACAACGTGGCGAAGGTGGACAACCGGACGTTCGACCGCTGGTTCAACACGGCCGACTTCGAACGGGTGCAGGCTCGGGGACCGAACGCGTTCCATCGCCGGGTGTTCCCGACGCGGATTGACGGGCTGCGGCGGGACATGACAAACCTGTGGAACGCCAATGTTTCGAAGAGCATCAAGATGACCGAGAAGTGGGCGATGCAACTGCGGTTAGACGCCTTGAACGTGGCGAACCGGTCGCAGATGGACTCTCCGAACACGGACCCGTTTTCGACCAATTTCGGGCGGGTGACGGCGCAGACCGCGGCGACGAATCGCTGGATCCAGGTGCAGGCTCGCATCACGTTTTAGTTAGTCGACGGTGACCAGGATTTTACTGGTCGCCGCAGGGTTCGCGGCCCAGTCCGCGAACGCCCGCGGGGCGTCGGCGAGGCTGACGACGCGGGAGATCAACGCGCTGAGGGGGAAGGTCCGCTTGGCGAGCATGTTGATGACGGCGGCGAAATCTTCGACGAGGGCGTTGCGGGAGCCGAGGATGTCGAGTTCCTTTTGGACGAAGAGCCGAGTCTCGTAAGCGACCGGCTCTTTGGCATAACCGATGTAGACGACCCGGCCGGTGAAGGCGACCTCTTCGACTGCGGCGCGGAAGGTTTGGGGCAGGCCGATGGCTTCAATGATGACGTCGGGGCCGAGGCCGCTCGTCATCTCCTTCAGAGCTTCAGAGTTGAGGCCGTTCATGGTCAACGTGGCGCCGGCTTGGCGGGCGAGGGCTAGTTTGGCATCGTCGACGTCGATGGCGATCACACGGGCTCCGCGTTCGGCGGCACCGGCGACGGCACCGAGGCCGACGGCTCCGCAGCCGAGGACGGCGACGGTATCAGAGGGGGTGACGCGGCCGCGGGCGGCGGCGTGGAAGCCGACGGTGAGCGGTTCGACGAGACAGAGTTCCTGCGCGGTGAGCGTCGGGGCGAGAAGGAGCTTTTGCCAGGGAACGGCGATGAACTCGGTGAGGGCGCCGTCGCGCTGGACGCCGAGGGTTTCGTTGAACTGGCAGGCGTTGGGACGGAGACGAAGGCAGGAGGCGCACTGGCCGCAGGCGGTGTACGGCGAGAGCGTGACGGGGAGGCCGGAGACGAATTGAGCGGGCACGGCGGAGCCGGCCTGGACGATTTCGGCGGAGATTTCGTGGCCGGGAATGCGGGGATAAGAGACGAGCGGGTTCTTGCCGCGATAGCTGTTGAGGTCAGTGCCGCAGAGGCCGACCATTTTGACGCGGAGGAGGACGTCGGTGTCCGACGGCTCGGGAGCGGCAGTCTGGCCGAGGCCGATCTGGCCGGGTTCAGTAAGGACGAGGGCTTTCATCAGAATTGAATTCTAGCGCCAAGTTGGAGGCGGCGGGGGGCGGAGTTGATCCCGGTGGTGGAGCCGAAGGTGTCGGAGGTCGGGTTGCGATTGGGCGCGCCGAAGGAGACCGTCTTAAACACGTAGGGGATACTGCTCGATGAACTTGCCTTCGACGGTTGAGTTGGGGACGGCGGCCTGGGCTAGGTCAGGACAGTCAGGAGGCGGCGCATCGGGATGATCCGCCTAGTGTAACGTTTTGCCGGGCCGCACCCGATACAATGAAAGAACCTATGAAGGCTTACGTATACGTCACCTTGAAGAAGACCGTCCTGGATGCGCAGGGCAAGACAGTAACCCAAGCGCTGCGGGGCATGGGCCATACCGCGATTGCCGATGTGCGGCAGGGGAAGTACTTTGAACTCACCTTGGCGGAGGGGACCGATTCGGAAGCGGTCCGCCAAGAGATTGAACAGATTGCGGCTGAGGTTCTGGCTAACCCGGTGATTGAAGATTATCGAATTGAATTTGGGAGCTAAGCTGGAAAATGTGTGGAATCGTAGGGTATATCGGGAATAAGAAGACTGTTCCGGTGTTACTGGACGGTCTGAAACGGCTCGAGTACCGGGGATACGATTCCGCCGGGATTGCGGTGGTGAACGCCGCAGGGGAGTTACGGATCCGGCGGGCGTCTGGGAAGCTGCATAACCTGGAAGAGGCCGTGCGGATGGCGCCGGTGGAGGGCGAGTACGGCATTGGCCATACGCGCTGGGCGACGCACGGGCGGCCCACCGAGGAGAACGCGCATCCGCATACGGGGCCGAAGCGGAACGTGGTACTGGTGCATAACGGGATCGTCGAGAACTATTTGGAGCTGCGGCGGGAGTTAGAGGCCATCGGACACGTGTTTGTGACGGAGACGGATACCGAAATTGTGGCCCACTTAGTGGAATTGTATCTGGACGGGAATCTGGAGACAGCGGTGCGGAAGGCCGTGAAGCGGCTGAACGGGGTGTTTGCGTTGGCGGTGATGGCGGTGAGCGAGCCGGGAAAGATTGTGGCGGCGCGGAATGGCCCTCCGGTGGTGATTGGGTTGGGGGAGGGGGAGTATTTCGTGGCCTCGGATGTGCCGGCGATTTTGAGCCATACGCGGGATATGTTCTTCCTGGATGACGGGGACATCGCGGTGGTGACGCGGGATGGGGTGATGCTGGCTAATTTTGAAGGGGTGCCGGTGACGCGGCAGGTGACCCACATTTTATGGGATCCGATTATGGCCGAAAAGGGCGGCTATAAGCACTTCATGCTGAAGGAGATCTACGAGCAGCCACGGGCGGTGCGGGATACGCTGCTGGGTCGAATCAGTCAGGAGTCCGGGAAGGTTTTTCTGGAGGAAATTGCGATTTCGCCGGACGAATTCCGGCGGTTTCGGCAGATTCGAATTATTGCTTGCGGAACGAGTTGGCACGCGGCGTTGGCGGGTAAGTTCATGATTGAGAAGCTGGCGCGGGTGCCGGTGGAGGTCGACTACGGGAGTGAGTTCCGGTATCGGGATCCCATTCTGGACAGCGACACGTTGACGATTGTGATTTCGCAGTCCGGAGAGACGGCGGATACGATCGCCGCGCAGCGGGAGGCCAAGCAGAAGGGTTCCAAGACGCTGGCGATTTGCAATGTGATCGGGTCGATGATCACGCGCGAGGCGGCGGGAACGATGCTGACTCATGCGGGGCCCGAAATTGGGGTGGCGTCCACGAAGGCGTTTACTTCGCAGGTGACGGCGTTGTTTGTGCTGGCGATGTATCTGGGGCAGCTGCGGGGTACGTTGAGCGAGGCGGAGTCGCAGGCTCTAGTGACAGAACTAGTACGGATACCGGGTAAGTTGGAGCATATCCTTTCCCGCACGGCTCCTTACGAAGAGATTACGAAGGCGCTTTTCCGCGCGACCGACTTCCTGTATTTGGGGCGGGGAATTCACTTCCCGATCGCTCTGGAGGGGGCTCTGAAGCTGAAGGAGATCAGCTACATCCATGCCGAGGGATATCCGGCAGGGGAGATGAAGCACGGGCCGAATGCGCTGATCGACGAAAAGTTGCCGGTGGTGGTGTTGGCCGCTTATGACCCGAAGGACGAGGCGTCGCGGTTGCGATATGAGAAGACGCTATCGAATATTCAGGAAGTGAAGGCCCGGGAAGGGATCGTGATTGCGATCATGAACGAGGGCGATGAGGACGTCCGTAAGATGGCGACTTACGCGATTGAAGTACCTTGGTCCTACGATATCCTGCTGCCGATTCTGGAGATGGTGCCGTTGCAGTTACTTGCTTATCATATTGCGGTACGGCGTGGATGTGACGTGGATCAACCGCGGAATCTGGCTAAGTCTGTGACTGTCGAGTAATGCAGCAGGCGGTGACGGCAATCCGGGTGACGACGCGGGGCAAGGGCCTGTTTGAGATTACGGGCGAGGTAGAGGGCTGGCTGAGCCGGCAAGGGGTGACTACGGGGTTGTTGACCCTGTTCATTCGACACACTTCGGCCTCGCTGACGGTGCAGGAGAATGCCGACCCGGATGTGATCGCGGACTTGAACGATTGGTTTGGCCGCTTGGTGAAAGAAGGCGACCCGCACTTCCGCCATACGCTGGAGGGGGCGGACGACATGCCGGCGCATATACGGAGCGCGCTGACGGCGGTCCAGATTGCGGTGCCGGTGATGAATGGTCGGCTGGTTTTGGGCACATGGCAGGGGATTTACGTCTTTGAGCATCGGAAAATGCCACATCGGCGCGAGGTGGTGGTGCACCTGTTGGGGGAGTGATTCCGTTGGGTACAGCACAACGCCCAGCCCCCAGTTCGAATGGATCGTCGGACTCCACGATATACTCGCAGTCGTGAAACCGTTCTGTGTTCTCCTCCTCGTCGCCACCGCCTTCGCCCAAGTCGGCAAATCAACTGACAAAAAGGACTGGCTCCCCCTCTTCAACGGCAAAGACCTCACTGGCTGGACCCCTAAGATCACTGGCTACCCCGTCGGCGAGAATTTCGCCAACACCTTCCGCGTCGAAAACGGCCTCCTTACAGTCCGCTACGAAGGGTACGACAAGTTCGCTAACCGCTTCGGCCACCTCTTCTACAAGGAGTCCTTCTCCTACTACATCATCGCCGTCGAGTACCGCTTCGTCGCCGACCAAGCCACGGAAGGCCCCGGTTGGGCTACCCGGAACAGTGGGATCATGATCCACGGCCAACCCGCCGCC
>JBKJLJ010001028.1:0-2640 GCA_046597015.1 Bryobacteraceae bacterium | reverse complement strand
CGTCGAGGATGACGTTGCCTTTATCGACGATGATGTGGATGGAGGGCACCGCTTGGAGAGCATACCGATTCAGCGCGGTGTGGCCGTAGATCGCTCGATACAGGGCCAAACGAAGTTGATCGTCCATGGGCGAGAGCGGCAGAACGTTGATTTCATTGATGATCTTCTCGACTCCCTCAATCCCTTTGATGACATTCTCGGCTGAGCTTTTGAGCGTAGGGCGCGTTACGTCGCCCATCAGTCTGACCGTGGATCCCTCCACGGAATAGGACAATCGGTCAAAGACGCCGTAGTAGGGGAGCATGATGAGTTCGTGGCGGATGAGCCGTTCGAGGCGCATACTTCCCTTGTTTGCTTGAGCGAAAGAGGCTCCACAAGAGGCGAGCAGAATAAACACTATAGAGACGAGTTTCACTGTAATTCTCCTTATTGTTGGGACCTCCGCTGAGTAGGCCAGTGCGGTAGTCCTGCTGAGAAAGACGAGATAAAAAGCGGCCTAAGTGTTTCACGCGAAAGTGCTCTATAAGCTTAAATCCCGTCGTTGTAGCGCGATAGAGGATTGGTCCTAAAACTGCTCTAGTCGTTTTTGAGGAATGGAGGAAATCCATCCTCGCAAACAAGAGGAGTTTGAATTATGCGTATATCTATGTCCGCATTTCCGGTCAACTTAATTTTGTGGCTAGCCATTTCTTTGCCTTTGGTGGGGCAGGGTCCGATCAATGATCGGTTAGAAGTGACGTTACCCTACACAACGTGGGTGGGCAGCGTTTCTTTGGCTCCTGGCAAATACACGATTCGGCAATTACCCACGGCCAGCAACCCAAGGCTGCTCGAGTTCAGTTCCGAGAACGGGACCAAGATGGAGGCGGCGATTACTACATTTGCCGCGCTCGATAACAATAACGTCCGAGAGTCTTCGGTGGTACTGGAACAGAGGGGCGGCCAATACTATTTGAAAAACGTCTGGATTGGTGGCAAGACCTATGGGTATCAATTGCCGGTGGAGGTTAGAGACCAAGTCGCGCAGCGGAGCGAGACGTTTACGATGACCGCTTCCAGCAGCCCGGCAGCCCCCCCAGCGTCCCCGGCGGCCCCGGCTGAGACTGTTGCCGCTACGCAACCTGCAGTAACTCAACCTGCCGTAGCTGAGGAGAAGGCAGCGGCACCGGAGCAGGCCGCAGCGGCACCAGCACCGGCACCAGCAGCGACACCAGAACCAGCGCCGACACCCGCACCGGCACCAGCTGCGGCACCGGAGCCGCCCGTGCAGCCGTCCGATGCGAATGCTCAGCCGCCGGCGGCAACGCCGCGAGCGGAACCTCAGGCGCAGTCTCCGGCGGTTGCAACACCGGAGCAATCGACTCCGGCAGGCGGTCAGGGCGAGTTTGGAGCCCAGACCCCTCCGATGCCCGCGACCGCCTCGTTTTGGGCCGAGTATGTTTTGGGTGGCCTTATTCTCGGTTTTTTGGCCTTTATCGTTTTCCCGGTTAGGCGGACGCACGTTTAAGGGAATTGGAAATGTAGGAGGGTAGCATGAGAAGTATTGTGGCAATGCTGCTTTTGACTGGGGGGGTGCTTCTAGTCGCTCGAGGGATGGGGATTTTGCTGGATGCGGAATCCGAGCAACAGAAGCTTCATGGGGAATGGAAGAGTCCTGAACCGTCAGTGGTGCCCGCGTTGGTGAAGGGGAGCGCTTCTGGGCTGGTAGCGCGGATGGAGTTTAGCCGCCTGCAACGTGAGGTGTTTATTCTGGACGGCGTCGTGCCGAGTAACTTAAAACGCGGGCCGGTTTGGCTGCGGGAAAGTGCGCGGTTGGGGAGTGGGGGGAACACGGTAATCGCGGGTCACCGCGACACCCACTTCCGTTTCCTCAAAGACGTCGTGGTGGGCGATCGTTTTTCGGTTGATCGCGGAAATGACCATCAGGTGTTCCGTGTTTCCGGTATCCGGATCGTTCGTCCCGACGAACGGGGGCTGCTGGCACCGGCGAAGCGGGATGTCATTACGTTGGTGACTTGCTATCCGTTTGATGGGGTTGGCCGAGCGCAAAAGCGAATGATCGTTACGGCGGAGATGGTGAGTGGACTGCTTGCTTCGCCGAATATTCAATAGTTGGAATCAATACCGAGGTTAGTGATGAAAAAATTTGTTTTGTACTTTACATTCTTGGCGGCCGCTTCACTTCCGCTGTTGGCTCAGGGGCCTTCAGCCGGATCGATGAGCGGCCAAATTTTAGGGAGCGACGGAAAGCCATTGCCCGATGCCACGATTGTTCTTGAGCAGGGCGGTATGCAAGCCAAGTCAATCACGACGAGTGCGGACGGCCGGTTCACGGTGGATTCCTTACCACCGGGCGAATATACTGTGGTGCTGGTCTCGCGCGGCAAGCGGTTGCAGACTACAAAGCGAGTCCTGATTGAATCGGGGTCCGCGAGTAATTTCAGCTTGAACTTTGGCGACTCCGAGACGGAGACGACGAAGGGTGGTGAGATTGTGATTGCCGCGTCAGCCCCGACTATCCAGCTGGATTCGGCACAGGTTGCTCGCGCCTATGATACGAATACGGTGCGATCCTTACCACTACTGGACCGGCAGTATCAACAGTTGATCGGATTGATGCCGGGTGTGACTCCTCCGGAG
>JBKJLJ010000837.1:0-5791 GCA_046597015.1 Bryobacteraceae bacterium | reverse complement strand
GAGCTCGAAATGCAAAAGCACGTCGACCCCAACTGGAAACGTATCCTCCCACGCTGGTAGAATTCTTCAAGCTCTCATGCTCGATCCTAAACAAGCCTTCCGCGGCGTCTTCGGTTTCCCGATCACGCCCTTCCAGAAAGACCTTTCGTTGGACCTTCCCGCGCTCGAAAAGAACTGCGATTGGATGGCCGGCTATGATTTTTGCGCGCAGGTCGTCGTCGGTGGGACCGGCGAGATCTACTCACTGACGCCGGAAGAGGCCGTGGAGTGCGTTCGGGTTTCGGTGAAAGCTGTGAACGGCCGGATGCCGATCGTGGCTGGTGTTGGCTACAACACGGTGATGGCTTGCCAGATGGCTCGCGAGATGGAGAAGGCGGGGGCGGAGGCGCTGCTGGTGATGCCTCCGTACTACATCAACGCTCCGGAGTCGGGATTGCTTGATTATTTTGAGGCGATCGGCAAGAGCTGTGGGCTGCCGCTTTCCTTCTACACCCGCGACTGGGCGGGAATGAGCCCGGCGCAGGTTTCCCGTTTGCTGGATCGAGTTCCGAGTCTGAAGATGTGGAAAGACGGGCAGGGAGATATTCGGAAGTACCATCGCATCATGCTTGAGGTGGGAGACCGGGTGGCCTGGGTCGGCGGACTGGGCGACGACTTGGCCCCGGGTTATTTTGCGATTGGATGTCAGGCTTACACCTCGTCCATTTCGAACATTGCTCCGAAGCTTTCGCTGGCGATTGCCGAAGCTGGGTTTAAGGGTGATCGAGCGGCGATGGACGCTATGATGAAGAAGTATGTTCATCCGCTGTACGCGTTGCGGGATCGGATGAAGGGCTACGAAGTCTCGATCATGAAGAATGCGATGGAGATTCTGGGTCATCCGGCTGGTCCGGTGCGGCCTCCTTTGTCGAACGTGACGCCGGCGGATCAGGCGGATCTGGAAAAGCTGATGGCTGTTTACGCGGACGTTGTCTAACGGCTTCAGCCGGCTAATTCCCTTACTCGCCTTTTTGGGCGTCTATTGGCCTGCTCTGGGGGCTTGGTTCCAGAAGGATGATTTTGCGTGGCTCAGCCTCAGCCAGCGACTTGGGTCGGGGCTGAGCTTGATGGACGCGCTGTTTGCGCCGATGGCGCAGGGCACGGTGCGGACGATCAGCGAGCGGCTATTCTTTCTGGTGGGGCGGCGATTGTTCGACCTCAACGCGTTCCCGTTTCACGCCGCTGTGTTTGTGACTCAGATCGTATGTTTGCTGCTGGCGACCTGGCTGTTCGCGCGGCTCTCGGGTTCTCGGTGGGTTGGTGCGGTGGGGGCGACGGTTTGGACGGTTCATGCCTACCTGTACTGGCCGTTGACGTGGGTCTCGGCGTATAACCAGGTGTTGTGCGCGTGCCTATTGCTGGGAGGTACGGTGCTCTTCCTGCGCTACGCGGAGACGGGCGGCCGAGGGCGGCTGGCGGCGGCGTGGGCGCTGTTTCTGCTGGGGTTTGGGGTGAACGAGCTGAATATCGTGTTCCCGGTCTTGGCGTTGCTGGTGGCCCCGCGAGCGTGGCGGACGGCGGCGTGGCTGTTTTTGCCGAGTCTGGGCTTCTACCTGCTGCATAGCCGGTTCGCGCCGAAGTCCGCGGACGGGATTTATGCCGTGGCCTTGGACTCTCGTCTGCCTGCGACGTTCCTTGCCTATTGGAGCTTCGGCATCGGGCTGGCGGGGGTGCCTTTGGCGGTTGTTTCCGCGTTACTGATGGCGGGTTGGGCATGGCGGCGGGATCGGGCGATTGGCTTCGGGTTGGGGTGGTTCGTAGTCACTCTGGGCCCGTATTTGTTGGTTCCCAATCACGTCTCGGAATACTATCTGTTCGTTCCGCTGCTTGGATTGTCGCTGGCTTTTGCGCAACTGGTTTTCAGCGTTCGGTACCTGTGGGTCTTGGCGGTTCCGGTGGTGTTCTTGCATGCGGTCGCGAGCCATCAGGCGGCGGTGAAGTTGACAGACGATTCGAATGACGCGTGGACGTTTCTGCAAGGGCTGGCGGAGGCTGGGCGGCGGCATCCGGGCAAGACAATTTATGTTGCTGGGGTTTCTAATGATCTTTACTGGAGCAGTTTTCATGATCGGCCGTTCTATCTGATTGGGCTGAATCGGGTGTTCCTGACGCCGGATAACGCGGCGAGGCTTGCTCCGACGGTGCTGAAGGCCGACTACTCCGATTACTCCCAGCCGGCCTCAGTCTTGGTGCGGGAGGCGGACAATCATCGTGCGGCGATCTTTGAGGTGCGGGGGGAGCAGCTTGTGAACGTCACTGCGGCCTATGCGGATCGCCTCCGTCGATCTGGTCCGGTTTTGACTTCAATTGACGTTGCCAGCGCTGGTAATGAGGAACTGCTCCGCGGGCAGTGGCATCAGGCGGAGAACGGCTACCGATGGATGGGACAACGAGTGGAGGTGGAGATTGCCGCGCCGGGTGAATTACTGACGATTCAGGGATTCTGTGTCGCGGAGCAAGTGAAGAGCCGGCCGTTTGAACTGACGCTGACGATGGGCGTTGCGCCGCTTTCGCGGCAGACGATTCGAGATTGCTCGCAGCCGCTCCGGATCACGGCGCCGCTACCGGCGGGCCGGGGTCGCTTTGTGCTCGGCATCAGCGTCGACCACACCGTGCGCATTGGCAGCGACATGCGGGATTTAGGCATCGCGATACAGACGGTTAGCGTCCGGTAGACAATCCGGCTATGCTGAGAGCATATGTTGAATACTTTCCGCAGTGCGACCATCGCCCTTGCTTTCGCCAGCTTCGCGTTCGCGCAGAGCCCCGCCATGACTGAGTCCAAGACCATCAACGGCAAGACCGTTTCTATTGCTTATGCCTCCCCGCGCGTGAACGGCCGGGCGGGTAAGCTGTTTGGCGCCGATGGCCAAATTGGTAAAGACCGCAACTATCCGGTGTGGCGCGCGGGGGCCAACTCGGCCACCAAGCTGCATCTGGACGGCGACATAGAGCTGGGGGGACTGGCTGTTCCGGCCGGCGACTATACACTTTACGTTGACCTGACGACGCCGGACCAGTGGACGCTGATCGTGAACAAGAAGACGGGCCAGTGGGGTTTGAGCTATGACAAGACGGCGGACGTGGGCCGGGTGAAAATGAAGATGGCTAAGCCCGCCGCGACGGTGGAGAACCTGAAGTACACGTTGACGGATTCTTCGCTGACGCTGGAGTGGGAGAACCTTTCGGGCTCGGTACCTCTAAAGGTTAAGTAGTGGCCCAGGGATTGTAACTGCCGATGTGCCAGTTGTAGCCGGTGGGGTCCTGGCAGGAGAACGCGCGGCCGCCGTACGGCTTATCTTCCAACGGGAAGATGATCGCCGCACCGGCGGCCGTGGCGCGTTCGTAGACGGCATCGGGGTCAGCGAGGATGAGATTGATGCCGTGTGTTTTTCCGGCGGCGGGGTGGGGCGCACCGGTGCCGAGCATGATCATGCCGTTGCCATGGGTGAGTTCGGCGTGGTGGATGACTCCGGATTCGTTCCGGTAGACGGCGTGTTCGGTGAAGCCGAGCACTTGCTTGAGCCAGACGATAGCGGCGTCGGCGTCGGGGTAGGCGAGGCAGGGGATGATGGTGGAGTTCACGGTTCTATTTTGCGCCGGGGCGAGGGCGGCGGTCTAGTAGAAATGGTAGTTGGCCGGGGACGAGGACGGGATCAGCGGGGGGCCGGTGGCTGGCGAGGAAGGCGGCTGGGGTGAGGCCGCTGAAGCGGCGGAATTCGTGGGTGAGGTGGGCCTGGTCGGCGACTTGTTGGACGATCCGCTGGAAGCGTAGGGGGCGGGCGTAGGCGTTGGGGGAGACGCCGATCTGCTCTTTAAAGCGTTGGGAGAGCCAGCGGCGGCTGAAGCCGGTTTCGGCGGCGATCCCCCCAGCGAGGGCGCAGGCTACGGCGGGATGGAGGTGAAGGTGGCGATTGCGCTGTGCGAGGTCAGGGCGAACTTGGCGGTGGAGGTGGGGGCGTCCTGGAGGCGCTCGCGGAGTTGATGGAGTTCGACGCCGGGGGCGAAGAGATTGGTGCCGGGGCGCATCACTACGCCCGTCACATTGCTCATGCGGGTGGTCTCGATTTCGATGACCTCGGTGCGGAGGCGTTCGTATTCGGGCGGAGCAGAGCCTTCGGCTAGTTCGATGACCAACTGGCTGCGGCCGCTGGGGAGCACCGGTTCCCAGGCGTGCGGGGCGGCATAGCTTTGGCTGTACCAGAGCAGGTCGACCTGGCCGGCGAGGGCCGGGGGCACGGGATGGGTGAAGAACATGGCGGCCCTAGGGGAGGGGAAGGAGGCGGATATTGCGGAACTCGACGGGGTGGCTTTCGGACTGAAGACCGATGAAACCTTCGCTGAGGAGTTTGCCGTCGATCTTCACGGCGGGGTTGAAGCGGTTGGCGACGCCTCCGCCGATTTGCGGTTTTTCGTATTCGAGGACGAGTTCACCGTCGAGGAAATGGCGGACCCTTTCCGAGCCGAGGACTTCGACTTCGACGTGGACCCAGTCGGCGCCGCGGAGGATGCGAGAGGTGGAGTTCGTGCAGTGGGCCTTGACCATGGCGCCCTTCATGAAGATTTCGGTGCCGGGGGTGCAGACGTTCATCGTGGGGCGGTTCAGGCCGCCGTCGTTGCTGAGAAACTGGGCTTCCACGGAGATAGGCCAATCCTGATCCTTGAGGATCGACTCGGGAGATTGGGAGTGGATCATAACGCCGCTGTTGAGGCGGGCGTAGCTGGGGCCGTCCTTCATCTGCTGGTCGGTCAGGCGGTATTCGAGGGCGAGGCGGTAGCGGGAGAAGGGCTGTTCGTAAAAGAGATGGGAGAAGCGGGCGCCGAATTCCTTGTACTTGTCGTAGGAGACTTGGATGACGCCGTCCTTTACGCGGAAGGTGTCGCCGTAGTTGTCGCCGAGTTCGTGGCCGGCGATTTTGACAACCCAGCCGTCGAGGTTCTTGCCGTTGAAAAGTTCGATCCACTGGCCGGCGGGGATGAAGCGGTTGAACCATTTGAGTTGCCAGTTGAGGCTTTCGACGAGATGCTTGGGTTCGCCGGAGCGGGTGAGATTGTGGTTTTCGCGTGGGAAAACAACGAATTCGGAGGTGACGCCGTAGTGCTGGAGGGCGCGGAACCACTGCTCACCTTGTTCGAGGGGGACGCGGAGATCGTTGTCGGAGTGGAGGACGAGGGTGGGCGTTTTGACGTTTTTGGCGTACTTGAGGGGCGAGGCCTCCCAGTAGGCATCGAAGTGGTCGAAGAGGATGCCGCCGAAGTCTTCGTCGTGGCCGTAGGCGCCGTCGCGGGTGCCTTCGTCACTGATGAAGTTTGAGATGCTGCGGAGGGTGACGGCGGCTTTGAAACGGTTGGTGTGACCGACGATCCAGTTGGTGAGGAAGCCGCCGTAGCTGCCGCCGGTGACGCCGAGGCGGTTGGGGTCGATCCAGGCATTGCGCTTGATGGCTTCGTCGAGGCCGGTCATGACGTCGACGTAGTCCATTTTGCCCCAGTTGTCTTTGATGCCGCGGGCGAACTCTTCGCCGTAACCGGTGGAGCCGCGCGGGTTAGGGAAGAAGACGCCGTAGCCTTTGCCAGCGTAGATCTGGAACTCATGGAACCAGTCGACGCCGTACATGCCGGCGGGACCGCCGTGGATGTTGAGGAGGAGGGGATATTTGCGGCCGGGGACGAAGCCGACGGGTTTGACGAGGAAGCCTTCGACGGGGAGACCGTCGGAGGATTTATAAGCGAGGCGTTCGACTCTGGAGAG
>JBKJLJ010000785.1:0-6458 GCA_046597015.1 Bryobacteraceae bacterium | reverse complement strand
GGGTTGTTATGGATCGGAGATTGCGACGCCGACCCTGGACCGGCTCGCGGCTAGCGGCCTGCGCTTCACCCAGTTCTATAACACCGCTCGCTGTTGTCCGACGCGGGCCTCACTCCTCTCTGGGCTGTACCCGCATCAAGCGGGTATCGGCCATATGATGAACGATAACGGACTGCCCGGCTATCGAGGCAACTTGAACAAGAGCTGCGTGACGATCGCGCAGGTGATGAAAGGCTCCGGCTATCAAACGGCGATGTGTGGCAAATGGCACGTGACGCCGAAGTCGATCGCCGACCAGCCGGGAGGCAAGGACAACTGGCCGGTTCAGCGTGGGTTTGATCACTTTTTTGGGACGATCGATGGAGCGGGCAGCTTCTACAACCCTGGTACCCTGACGCGGGACAACACTTATATCGAGCCGGAAGAAAAGGATTTTTACTACACCGACGCCCTGGGGAGAAACGCGGTGGCCTACATCGACAAATTTTCGGCGAAGGCGGATCCGTTCTTCCTGTACCTGGCCTTTACCGCTCCCCATTGGCCGCTGCACTGCCCGGAGGAGACGGTTGCCAAATACAAAGATACTTACAAAGACGGTTGGGATCAGTTGCGGCTGAAGCGGCATGCCAAGCAGAAGAAGCTCGGCCTTGTGAAGGCGAACTGGGAGTTGACGCCGCGGGATAAGTCTGTGGCCGCGTGGGTCGATGCGCCGGATAAAGAATGGGAAGCGCGGCGGATGGCGGTTTATGCGGGGATGATCGATCGTCTCGACCATGCGGTAGGCCAAGTGGTGAAAAAGCTGGAAGAGAAGAAAATGTTGGAGAATACGCTGATTCTCTTTCTGGCAGACAACGGTGGGTGCGCGGAAGGCATGGGCACGACCCCCGACAATTCGAGCCCGAACACTTCCGGTAAACCGAAGACGACGCGGGACGGTCGCACGGTTCGTTACGGGAACACGCCGGACATTCTGCCGGGTCCGGAAGACACTTATACGAGCTATGCGACCTCGTGGGCGAACGCGTCGAACACGCCGTTCCGCATGTATAAACATTGGGTGCACGAAGGGGGTATTTCGAGCCCGCTGATTGCTCATTGGCCGGCTTCGATTAAGCGCCGGAACGCGATGTCGAGCGAGCCAAGCCACTTGATCGACCTTATGGCGACCTGCGTTGACTTGGGCAAGGCTAAGTACCCGACCGAATGGAAGGGAGAGAAGATTACGCCGATGGAGGGCAAGAGTTTGGGCCCGGTGTTTTTGACGGGCAAACGGACTCCGCACGAAGCGATCTATTGGGAGCATGAAGGCAACCAGGCGATTCGTATGGGCCAGTGGAAGCTCGTGAAGATGTACGGCGGCGAATGGGAGCTTTACGACATTGACGCCGATCGGACGGAGTTGAACAACCTCGCTGCGGCTCAACCGGAGCGGGTGAAAACGATGGCCTCGAAATGGGATAGCTGGGCCAAACGAGCCATGGTTGCACCGTGGCAGAGTTGGGCCCAACCTAAGAAGGCGGGCAAGAAGAAGGCCTAGCCGCGTCTACCGCCGAACACGTGCCGTTTGGCGGTCCACTTGGCTTCGAGATACTCGCCCATGTTCAGGGTGCCGGAGATTTCGTTGCCGGTGACTTGACCGGAGAACTCGAACTGAAGGGAATCGCCATGGCGTTCGGTGTAGCTGCTCGTGAACCGGACGCGGTCGCCCTCGACGCTGCCGCGCAGGTCGCGGGAGATAAAATCGCCTTGGTGCGTGCCTTCGACCTGCCCGTTTAGCTGCTTCAGATGGAGCACGTGCGTAGAGGAGCTAGCGAGGTATTGCATCCGCACGTCCCAGCGGCCGGATAGATCGGCGGCGGGGGCAGGGGAGGATTTCGGTGCTTCCGGCGGCGGAGATTGCAGCGTCGCGACGATGCGGTCCGCGACGATTTTCTCATCGCCTGGAGCCATCATGTAGGGCACGACCTGGATGCTGTTAGGGCTGGCTCCGGTGGGGAGGGCGATGCGGGGTTCGGTCGTGAAGAGGTGCTTGGCGAGGGCGGTGCCGGTGACGCCGGCTTTGGCGGGATCCCATTTGATGACGAGGGTGGGGGTGTTGTTCGAAAGGCCCTCGGGGAGGCGCACTTCGGTCGTTACTCCCGGGACGGTGGCGACGCGGCGGGCGACGTGGTCCAGGCGAGAAGTCCATTGGGCCCATTCGGCTTTATGGTCGCGTTTGAGCCACATTTCGACGGCCATCAGCATCCCAACCGCTTCCTCTTTACCGATTTTCATCGAGCGAGCGAAGCCATGATGGGGCGAGCTATGGACCCAGGCAGCCCGGACGAGATCCTTCTTGCCGAGGAGTAGCCCGGCGGTTTGCGGCCCGCGCATGCACTTACCGCCGCTGTAGGCGACGAGGGTGGCGCCGGCCTGGAGATGGACGTTGGGGACGGTAAGGCCTTCGGCGGCGGCGTCGACAAAGACGGGGACGTTGCGCTTGCGGGCAAGTTCGCAGATGACTTTCGTCGTGAGGGGTCCGGCCTCGGCGTTGGGCCCGGCGAGGATGTAAACCATCGCGGTCTTCGGTCCCAGAGCGGCTTCAAACTCTTCGATCGTGCCGGCTTCAACGACCGTGGCACCGACGGAGCGGACGGCGGCGTCGTACACATTTCGGGAGTGGTTGGGAATGATGACTTCGGTTTTGGTGAAGCCCTCGAGATTGGGGATGCGGACGTGGAGATCGGCGTTGCCGCCAGCGATGCAGGCCGCTGTGGCATGCGTGATGGCGGAAGAACAGCCGCAGGTGACCATGCCCCATTCAGCCTGGGTGAGTTCGGCGAGGCGGGCACCTATGCCGGCCATCAGTTCATCGATATGGACGTAGTGCTGCGAGGCTTCGGTCATGGCCATGCGTACTTCCGGGAGCATGGTGGAGCCGCTGATGATGGTGAATGTGCCGCGGGCGTTGATGAGGGGTTTGACGCCGATGGATTGATAGATTGAGGTGCCCAGTTGGAGGCCGGTGGTGGGAGCTGCGGCTACTTTGGTGGGAAGCAGACTGGCGAAGAGGCCGAAGGCGGATCCGCGAAACACGTCGCGGCGAAGAAGGGTTTGGCCCAGGGCGGGGAGCGATTCGTTTTTGCGCGAGAAGCCGAAGAGGTGTTTCGAGAAAAATTTCTTCATCGAACTACTTTACAAGCTTCGGCGGGAAGTAGTAACGGCGGAGGAGGCCGCGGGCGCGGCTGAGCCGGGACATAACGGTCCCGAGGGGGATTTGGAGAAGTTCGGCGACTTCTTTGTAGGAGAGTTCTTCGAGGTCGGCGAGTTGGAGAACCTGGCGGTACGGAGACGGTAACCGGTCGAGAGCGCGGGAGAGGTCGAGATCGGGCAGGGACGGAGGCGTCACTAAATGTTCGATGGATTGGTGAGAGCGCCGGCGGCGGCGATGATGGCGGGCGCAGTGAAACAGGATGCGGAAGAGCCAGGCGCGAAAGTTTGTGCCGAGCTCAAAGTGGGGAAACTTCCGCCAGGCGGTGAGGAATGTGTCCTGGAGCACATCCTCGGCGGGATCCTGATGACCCAGGAGCCTGACGGCGGCGCGGAGCAGGGCGTGTTGATGGCAGCGGGCTTCGGCGGCAAAGTGCTGGGAAAGACTCAGGGTGTCCACGTCGAAAAATTCGTACGCGGTGGGAATAAAGTCACGGTCCAGCGGGATATAGGGTCATGGTTCAGCATTTCGTAACGATTCTTCTGGCTGCGGTGATCATCGCGGCCGCCCAGCCGCTGCAATATTCGTTGCTGCCGGCGGGCTCGACGGCTCCGGCGGGACGGTTGGACGGGACGATTGTGCACGACCCGGTGGGTCGGCAACTGTTTCTGTTTGGAGGCCTGGCCTCCGGCGCGCGGAACGACCTTTGGGTTTATTCGCTGGAGCGGAAGGAATGGCGGGAGCTACAGCCGGCCGGAGCGAGGCCGGTCGCGCGTTGGGGACACGCGATGGTACTGGACGAGACGCGGCGCCGGCTGGTGATGTTCGGTGGCCAGGCTTCAGGCTTCTTTAACGACCTCTGGACGTACGACATTGTGGAGGGAACTTGGACGCAAGCCGGGCAGCCGGGAGAGGGGCCGAGTCGCCGGTACGGGCACTCGGCGATATTCGAGCCGGGTCGCGATCGCGTGATAATTTCGCATGGGTTTACCGATGCGGGGCGGTTCGACGATACGTGGGCGTACGAGTTTGGGCCGAGCCGGTGGCGAGATATTTCTCCGCGGAACAACCGGCCGCTGCGGCGGTGTCTGCACCATGCTGTGTATGACGCGATGAGGGGGCAGATGTTGCTGTATGGGGGCTGTGCGAGTGGGTTTGGGCCATGCCCGCTGGGCGACCTGTGGGCGTTTGACTTGGCGAAGGGAGAGTGGGCCGAACAGGTGGCTTCGCCGGCTCCGGCTCCGCGGCAATACTATGGCCGGTCGTACGATGTGGGGCGAGATCGGATGATTCTATTCGGCGGGTCGGGCCGGGGGAGTTTGAGCGATACATGGGAGTTCAACCCAGGACTGCGGCAGTGGCGCGAGGCGGTGCTGGAGGGGCCTGCGCCGAGTGCGCGGTTTCGCCACGAGAGCGCCTACGGAGAGGGCATTACTTACTTTTTCGGGGGTTCGACCGAGCAGGGGCTGACGAATGAGCTTTGGCAGTTGGGCCCGAGGCAGGCGGCTGCCTCGGCGGTCACGGCGGTGGTGAATGCGTTCGATGGGAGCCCTGGAGCGGTAGTACCGGGCGGACTGGTTTCGATTTATGGTTCGGGGCTGGGAAACTCGGTGAGTTGGAATGGGCTCCTTTCGACGGTCCTCTATACCGATGCCGGGCAGATTAACGCTCAGGTGCCGGAGGGGCTGGCGGGGGCGGTGGAAGCGCGGTTGGTGGTGGGGCCGGCGGGCGGAGTGAGTGCCGCGGTGACGCTTCCGGTTGCGGCGGCGCGGGTGGGGTTGTTTCCTAGAGCCTGGAACCAGGATGGCGGGCTGAACGGGCGGGAGAATCCCGCTGGGGAAGGTGAGATCGTCGTGGTGTATGCGACTGGCCACGGCCAGGCTGCGGGAGCGGCGGTAACCGTCGGTGGGCGGACGGCCGAAGTGTTGTACGCGGGAGTTGGTCCGGGAACGATCGGGGTGATGCAGATCAACCTCCGGATCCCAACGGGAACTGGGGGCGGGGAAGCTGTGCCGGTGATCGTCCGAGTAGAGGAGAGTACTGCGACGCTTCCGCTGGCGGTGCGACCGTGATATTGCTGAGGGATGATCCGAATCATTTTATGCATGGGGATTGGGTTGTCAGCGGGCGACTTACTAGGCCAGCACCAGCACGGCGATTCGCCGGCGGGCCGGCCGGCGGAACTGCTGGCCGGGATGGGCAGCCATAGCCACCCCATTTCTACTCAGTCCGAGTTAGCGCAGCGGTACTTTGACCAGGGGCTAGCGCTACTCTACGGTTTCAACCACGACGAGGCCGCTCGCTTGTTCGCGCGGGCGGCGGAACTCGACCCGGCGTCGCCGATGCCCCAATGGGGGATTGCGTACGCATTAGGCCCGAACTACAACTTGCCCGCGATGCCGGAAAGAGAGGAGAAGGCTTGGCAGGCCATCGCCAAAGCGGTGGAGTTGGCCAAGCGCGCTCCGGCATCGGAGCAGGCCTACGTAACCGCCCTGGCGCAGCGGTATTCCAAAGATCCCAAAGCCGACCGGAGCCTGCTGGGAGAGCGTTACGCAGAGGCGATGGGCGGCGTGATGAAACAATTTCCGGACGACTTGGATGCGGCGACTCTTTATGCCGAAGCCAAAATGGACCTGCGCCCGTGGCAATTGTGGACGGCCGACGGGAACCCGGCGCCGGGGACCACCGAGATTTGCCAAGTGCTCGAGGCGGTTCTCCGGCGGAACCCCCTTCACCCGGGAGCAAACCACTACTATATCCACGCAGTGGAAGCTTCTCCGCAGCCGGAGCGGGCTTTGCCAAGTGCCGAACGCTTAGGCGGGTTAATCCCGGGGGCCGGGCATCTGGTGCATATGCCGTCCCACATCTATTCGCGGATCGGGGAGTTTGAGAAAGCGGCCACGGTGAATGAGTTGGCTTCCGAGGTTGACCGGCAATATGTAACGCGATCGGGCGCTCAGGGGATGTATCCGTTGGGATACTATTCGCACAATCTGCATTTTGTGGCGTATTCCCGAATGATGCAAGGGCGGTACCAGGACGCCAGGGAGTATGCGCAGCGTCTGCGGAAGAACGTGGCGGGGGCGATCGACGGGATGCCGATGTTGGGGGCGTACGGTGCGTATGAGTGGCTGGTACTGGTTCGTTTTGGGAAGTGGGAGGAGATTACAAAGCAAACGACACCGACCGAGAAGGATCTATTCCTGCGGGGGATGTATCTTTATGCGCAGGGTGCGGCGTTAGCGTCTGCCTTGCCGGTCGCCGCTAA
>JBKJLJ010000643.1:0-5157 GCA_046597015.1 Bryobacteraceae bacterium | reverse complement strand
GGCTTGCCGGCGGAGACGCTGGCGACCACGTTGGCGACATCTTGGGCGGAACGCAGGAAGGCTCCGGTTTCAAGCAGATGTTCCTGGTTGGATTGAGCGAAGCGGCCGGCATCGAGGCGTTGGTTGGCGGCACCGAGCGCCTGCCAGACGTCGAGGGGCGCGAGGCTGTAAGCAGCGAGTTTTGCGGGGTCGAGGGCGACCCGGAGCGACCGGCGCTGGCCGCCAATAACTTGGACGGTACTGACTGCGGGCGCCTGCGCCACGATATCAGTGATCTGCGCAGCGACGCGGCGGAGTTCCAGGTCGTTGTAACGGGTGCTGTGGAGCGTGAGCGCGAGGATGGGTACGTCGTCGATCGAGCGTGGTTTGATGAGCGGCGGAGAGGCCCCCGGGGGAATGACATCCGCGTTCGAAGCGAGCTTCTGATTGAGCTTAACGAGGCTCCGTTCCTCGTCCTCTCCGACCTTAAAGCGGACGATGGCGATCGCGCCTCCGGCCGACGATGTGGAGTAGATATACTCAACGCCCGGGATCTCCCAAAGGAGTTTTTCCATCGGCCTGGTGACCCGTTCTTCGACTTCGGCGACGGAGGCACCGGGGAGCGAGACGAACACGTCGACCATGGGGACGATGATTTGGGGCTCTTCTTCCCGGGGGAGGCGGAGGATGGAAAAAAAGCCGAGCAAGAGCGAGGCGCCGATGAACAAAGGAGTCAGCTTCGAGTTGATAAAGGTGCCGGCGATGCGTCCCGCGATGCCGGTCATTTGCGGACCTCCCGGCTCTCGACAACGGGGGAGCCATCGACGACGCTCGCTCCGACCGGATAGATAAGGCGATCGCCGGGCCGCAGACCGGACAGGACTTCGATCGCGTCGGCGTGGGCACTGCCGACGGTGATCAGGCGAGCGCGGGCAACCCCGGAATCTTCGACGAGGACCGACTGGAGTTGTCCCCGGGTCAGAATAGCTCCGCGGGGAATCGCGAGGGCAAGGCGCTCGCCGAGGGGGAAGCGGGCCCGGCCAAACAGGCCTCCACGCAAGACCGGATTGGACGCCAGCTCGATCTTGACCGTGAAGGCGCGGGAGGATGGCTCGATCGAAGGGACGATTTCGGCGATGCGCCCAGAAAGGGGAACGGGGAGAGCGTCGAGGATGACCTCGACGGCAGTGCCCCGTTTCACCTGAGCAAGGCGGGCTTCTTCCACGGCGACTTCGAGGCGATAGGTGCCCTGTTGCTCCAGGTCCATTAGAGGGACGCCGGGGCTGGCCAGCGTGCCCGGTTCGGCGCGGCGGGCGATGACGAGGGCGGCAAACGGAGCCTTAATTTCGGTGTAGGCGCGCGAGATGGCGGCCTGCTGAACGGCCTGTTCCGCCTGCTGGACTTTGTCGTTGAGCTGTCGTTTGCGGGCCTCGGCCATGGCGAGGGCGGCTTGTGCGAGTTTGACTCGAGCGGAAGATTCGTCGAACTCCTGGGGCGAAAGCGATCGCTTATCTAGCAGCTCCTTCATGCGGCGGATGGTCGATTGGGCGAGATCAAGTTGGGCTTGAGCCGAGGCGATGGCGCTGTCGGTTTCAGGCAGGCCGTTCCGGGCTTCGCCGAGGGCGGACTGGGCTTGCCGCTGGGTGGTTTCTAGGTTGCGGGCGTCGAGGGTAACGAGGGTTTGCCCGGCGGCGACGCGATCTCCGGCTTGGACCTTGATGTCGAGAACGGTGGCCATGACCTGGCTCGAAAGGGTTGCGGCGACGCGCGGACGAACAGTGCCGACGGCCTCAAAAAATTCCGGCCAGGAGGCTGTTTCGAGCTTGACGGTGGAGACGAAAATGGCTGGAGCCGGCGCAGCCGATTTGGTTTCGTTGGTGTTGGGGCCACAGGCGGCAAGGATCGCGAGCGGGAGCAGGAGGACTTTACTGAAGGACATTGGAATCTCCATTGAGGGTGCCCGCCGCGAGTTGAAGGAGCACGGCGGCGAGGCGATGGTCGTAAATGGCCGCGAGCCGGCGGCTGGTGGCGTCAAGCAGGGCGGTCTCCGTTCGGAGGAGGTCGGTGACGGTCGCGAGTCCGGCTTCGTACCGATTCTTGGTGATGCGAAGGCTCTCTTCGGCGTAAGCGACGGTCGCGGAAGCAACCTCGATGCGTTGCGCCGCGGAAGAAAGAGCGGCCTGCGCTTGCCGGAGTTCGAGTCGAACCCCGGCTTGGGTTTCGCGCTCGTTCGCTTGAGATTTGACCAGTGTTTCGGCGGCTTCGGTTTGACGGGCGCGATCTGCGTAGCCGTTGAAGAGATTCCAGCGGAGACCAGCGGAGACGTACCAGTTGGCGGAGCCTTGGTTGACGAATCGGCCCCGGTCCGCCTCGACGGCGGCTCGGCCGGTGATCTGGGGGAAGAGAGCGGAACGGGCGGCGGCGGACTGGGTCTCGGCAAGCTCGCGGGCGAGGGCGGCCTGGCGGAGTTCGGGCCGGTCGTGGAGGGCGACAGCGTCGGTTGAAACCGGTGCGGGGGTCAGAGGAGTGGAGAGGGCGAGAGGTTCGTCAAGGGGTTGGCCGAGGGTTTCGTTGAGGGCGGCGCGGGCAAGGTCCAGGGTGGACTGGCGTTGAATACGCTGTTCCTGCATGGCGGCGAGATGGACGCGGATGGAGAGGACGTCGGCGTCGGTGGATAGGCCAGCCGTGCGGACGGCCTCGGCGCGGGTCAGGTCGGCTTCGGCGGACGTGACGGCGCGTCGCGCTGCTTTGAGAAACTCTTCGGCCAGGGTGACGCCGTGATAGGAGCGGGCCACCTTGGCCACGAGGTTCATGCGGATGTGGCGTTCCTGTTCGACCGAGAGCTTCTCGCCGAGTTGGGCGGCTTGGATACTAGAACGGGTACCCCCGAAATCATAGAGGACTTGGTCGATCGAGAGCTGGGACTGGAAGTTGTTGACTGCGCCAGGGTGGTTAAGAGAGTTGATCGCGAAGTTGGAGGCGGCGAAGCGGCGTTGGGTGAGAAGGGTGGAGAAGGCAAAGACGGGATTGTTGGAGGCCTGGAAGGACTCGGAGTAATTAATTTTGGGGAGCAAGCCGGCGCGCGCTTGAACGCTTCGGGCCGCGACGGCCTTGGTCTGGGCGTGGGCGGCTTGGATAGAGGGGTGCTGGTCGAGCGCTCTTTGAATGGCGTCGCGGAGGGAGAGAGGCGGAGTTTGAGCCGAAAGCTGAAGGGTCAGCGCGAGAAGGAGAAGTTGTCGTGGCACGTCGACAACGAAGACGCAGTTTCCTTTACAAAGGTGACAAAGCCATGGTGCTGCCCGGCGGCTCACCGGGTTGGCGACCGGTGGAGGGAGCTAGTTCGCCCTGGGCCGTGGGCGGAGATGGCGGCCGATCGCCGCCGGGGAAGGGCGGGATAGGCTTGGTACGAATGGTCGGAGGCAGGGAGAGGAGGCGGAAGTCCGGGTCGAGAGCGGGTTCGACGGTGTTGATCGAGTTTTCCAAAAGGAGGAAAGTGGGGTCGAGGTCCTCCGCGCCGAGGTCGAGGTCAGCGGGGCCGTTCCAGATCCAGTTACCGGCCATGCGCACGTTCGCGATCCGTTCGCGAGGGCCAGCGATGGCAAAATGTTGCCATTCGGAACGGTAAGGAGCCGGATTGTAGACGAGGTTGTTAAAGACGAAAACGTTGCGGCTGGGGATGAGTTCGGGTTCGTCCGGGTTGAGGGTGCCCCAGGCACCGAGATTCAGTAGCGCCTGGCAGCGGACGAGGTCGCCGTCGCAGGAACGCTCGCCGTAGCCGACCTCGATGGCGTGGCTCAGGCGGCCAACGCGGACGAGCGTGTTCCAGGCGAGCAGAATGTTATAGCCGCCGTTGGCACCAATGCCTGCGCCATCGGTGTCGTGGACGAGGTTGTTGACGAATTGCACGTCGCAGGCCTCGTAGTGGACCCACGGTTCCTGCATGAACTCTAAGCCAGTGCCTTGGCCGGCGGTGAAGCCACCGTTGCCGCAAGCGTAAATTTCATTGTCTTCGATGCGAAGGTAAGCCGAGCCGCCCTTGACGTAGACGCACCAGTCGCCGGCGCGGTGGAAGCGATTGCCGGAAACGTGGCCGTATCGAACCGCGACGAAATCAAGCGCCTGATCCCAGCCGCCAGAGAGGTCGGAATCCTCGACGTAAACATGGGTGGACTGGTTGATCTTAAGAACCTCTTGCGGGCCGCCGTAGTCGCGAACGTCGCCCATACCAGTCAGGGTAAGTTTCGAGAGCCAGAGGTGGTCGGAGTTTTCGAAATGAAGGAGATCCCCACCCGCGTATTCGCCTTCGATGCGGATGCCTTGCAGGTAAAAGTACGCCAAGTTGGCGCCGTTAATCTGCGCGAGACGGGCGGTGCCGGGTCCATCGGCGGCGGAAACGATGATGGGGTAGGCGGCTGTCCCGCGTTTCCGTTCCCAGTAGCGGGGAAGATTCTCGTCGTCGTAGACGCCCGCAGCCAGGAATAGCCGAAAGCCAGTGCTGGCAGAGGATGTTTCGGCGGGCACACGGGCCCACGCGGCGCGGACGGTGCGGAGGGCCGTGGCGCGGGAACTCCCACTGCGCGCGTCGTCACCGAACGCGGGATCCACCCAGATGTCGCGGACGGTGTACGCACCTGGGCTGTAGCGTGGACCCGCGAGCAGCGAAAGAGCGGTAACGATTTGTAGGAGCGCGAACCTCATTAAAGCGACTTATCGACAGGACCCGATGAAAACTGATAGCTTTTCTTTGGGGCGGGTTTGGGTTAGGATTACGCCAATGCGTTACTTGGGTCTTTGTCTGGTTATCGCTGGCTTGGCGGGTGGTCAAACGCCGACGGCGAGTGTCGTCGGTCGGGTGGTGGACGCTTCCGGAGCAGTAATTGCGGGGGTGGCCATAAATCTCGTCCAACTCGCGACCAACCAGCAATTTGCGAAAGTGACTGACGCGGCCGGGGATTTTACTGTCCTGTATCTAACGCCGGGCAAGTACGTTCTGGAGGCAAAAGGGGCGGGGTTTCGGGCGCACAAGCAGGCTGAGTTTGTATTGACAGTGAACCAGACGCTGCGTTTCGACATTCAGATGGAGGTGGGCGCGACCACCGAGTCGGTCACGGTCACCGATACGCCAACGCCGCTGACGACCGAGAGCGGCACCCGCGGCGACGTAACGACGAATCAGGA
>JBKJLJ010000767.1:0-3009 GCA_046597015.1 Bryobacteraceae bacterium | reverse complement strand
CGCCAACGCTCCATCGAGCGTCTTCACCCATTCGAGCGCCGAACCGCCGCTCGAATAGTCAATGAACGGCCCCGCCACCGAGTACAGATCACCCATGTGAACCACCCGATGCTTGGGAAGAAACACCACCGCATCGCCATCGGTATGGCCGCGGCCGAAATGCGTCGCGCGCACCTCCGCCCCACCCAATCCCACCGTGATCCCGTCTCGATACCCGATCCGCGGCACCCCGGGCATCGCATCCTTGATCATCCGATCTCGCGCATTCGCATGAGCCAAAATCTCCGTCGGCTCCTTCGCCATCATCCCCGCGTTGCCGCCGGTATGGTCCCCGTGGTGGTGGGTGTTGAACAGGTACCGAATCGGCTTATCGCTCAGCTTCTTGGCCGCTTCATAAATCTGCGGAACGTTGGGCGCAAATTTATCGTCGACAATAATCGTCCCCTCACTCGTCGTCAACAAAGCGACGTTGCCGCCCGATCCCTCCAGCACGTGCAGGTCGTCCGTAATCTTGATCAATGTCAGCGGTTGCGGCGGCGGCAACTGGCTCCAAGCCAATGCTCCCGCCAGTCCAGCCAGCGCCAATCCGAGTGCCCGCGTATTCCAAAGGTTCATAGCCGAAAATCATACCAGACTCTCAACCCAGGATCGACCGCTCCAAGTCGGTAATCGCCCGCTCTCGCATCCCTTCCGGCACTCGATCCGCGTCCCCGGCGAAGTACAGGACCAGCGCATTCTCCGGCTTGTCGTCCGGACTCATCGGGGGCTCTGAAGGCTCGGCCTCCACCACCGCCAGGTAGGCGAGCACGCCGTAAATATCGGTCTCCCCCGGCACCGCCAGCTCTCGCCGCTGCGTTTTCAATAGAACACTGTTGCCTAACCGCGCCAACTCAAACATCTGGGCCGCTACGGCCCTTATCGCCACCTCGAATCCGGGACCGCTCCACCCGCCCAAGTCCAGCCATAGTTCCATGTCCTGCTGCTCCTCCACGGCAAACTCCCGGACATACAGCTCCCCGTGTCGCGCCGACGACCGCCAGTCGATGTGCCGAGCGTCCTCCTGCGACTGGTACGGCCGCAGCTGGTGAAACTCCGTTCCCCGGCCCCTCCGGCGGGCCTCGGCCTCTGCCAATAACTCTGCAAATACCGAATTTTCCAGGTGGAAGCTCCGCAACTCCGGATACACCAGCACCTCCGCCAGCAAAGTCACCTTCGCTCTCCGCTCAGCAAACCCAAACGGAAATCGCGACGTGAACTGGAACCCGTTCTCCCGATACAAACCCCGGCGATCGAACACCACATCGGCATAAAACTCCACCGCCTCCCCCGAAGCGATCAAAGGAATAAACACCGGCTTACCCATACCATCGCGATCCCGGCTCGACAGCCGCAAGGCGAAACTCGGAAACCACCACTTCGTATTGCGAACCACGAACCGCCCCGACTCGCCCCGCCGCGCAAACAGATGCTCCGGCGGATGAAACTCCACCTCCAGCCCAGAGAGCGTCAGCCGGTTCAGATTGCCGCTGACGAGCAAAGTCGCCAGCAAGGCCGACAGGATCAGAAAGATCAAATTGTTGCCGGAAACAAACGCCGCCGTTCCGGTCAACAAAACCAGGATCGTAAACCAGAACCCCGCCGAGGTGAATCGCTGCGAAATCCTCGGCTGAATCGCTCTCTTAAGCCGACGCCAATACTGGCCCATCAGCTCAGCATGACACAGCAACTACATCGCCAAGGGCTGCGGATTGTTCCGCGGTCGGGACGGGCTACCCGGTATCAAACAGCTCACCCCGTTCATCGCCCGCAGGGCCCGTGGAGATACGAAGCCCACTACCACATACCCTCCACTCCGATTTAACCAATCTTTGTTGGCGATGGCGTGAGTTTCTCAAAGGGCAACCGCCACCAATGCACCACCAACAAAACCGCCACCACGACCAGCCCAACGGACAACCCCGCCCACAGCCCAACCGCCCCCATTCCCCGTTCAAATGCCAGATAATAGCCCAGCGGTAGGCCCAATACCCAATGTCCGACTAAGTTCGCCACCATCGGCAACCGCGTCTCGGACGCTCCCCGCAGCACCCCGGTCGCCGCTACCTGCAGGCCATCGAAAAGCTGAAACACGGCTGCCATCTGTAACAATCCAGTTCCAATCGCCAACAACTCCGGGTCGGTCGTGAACGCGCCCAGCACGACCAGCGGTGCAAACGCGAACACTAGCCCGGCCAACGCCATGAACCCTCCCGCGAATACCAGCGCCACCCAGCCCGCCCGCTTCGCCTCCCGCGGTTCGTTTCGCCCCAGTGCCTGCCCCACGACCACCGCCCCCGCCGACGAAATCCCCAGCGGCACCATGAACGTCATGCTCGCCAGATTCAACCCAATGTGATGCGCCGCCAGCGACACCGTCGATAGGCGCCCCGCCAGCAGCGTCGCCGCCCCAAAGACGGCAATTTCCAGCCCAATTTGCCCCGCCGCGGGTGCCCCCAGCCGCAGCAATTCCATCAGTTCCCTCCCCTTCGGCTTCGCCCACTTCCGCCACAACCCCGTGATGTCATCCAGCCGCGTCGCCGCGATCAACATCCCCGCCAGAAACACCCGCGCCACCGCCGTCGCCCATCCCGATCCCGTCACTCCAAACGCAGGAACGCCCCATCCACCGTAGATCAGCCAATAGTTCGCCGCGGCGTTGATCAGGTTCGCCGAAACGAGGGCCACCATCACTGGCTTCACGCGATCCGTCCCCTGCAAGAACCTCCGAAAGGCCGCGTAGAGCAGCAGCGGGAGCGTCCCCGTTGAGAGCGCCAAAATGTACGGCTCGGCGAGCGCCCGAACTTCTGGTTGCACCCCAATCCAAGCCATCAACCACGGCAGCCCTAACGCCATCGCCATCGTGGGCGGGGTTAAAAAGAGCGCCAGCCACACTCCCTGGCGAAGATATCGATTACACTCCTCCAGCCGCTTGGCCCCAAAAGCCTGGGCCACCAACGGGTCCAATCCCAG
>JBKJLJ010000200.1:0-2516 GCA_046597015.1 Bryobacteraceae bacterium | reverse complement strand
ATTGCTGTTGCGCTTTCGTCGGACGGAAGAGGACAGGTCCTATTGTTCCCCTACTACGCGGCGCGAGACGGATATGACACTTTGATTTCGATCGTGAACACTCGATCGGCTCCGAAGGCAGTAAAGGTCTCGTTTTACGAGGGCAAGCGCGGGGAAGCGGTGTTTCGCTTCAACTTGTATCTCTCCGCCAACGACGCTTGGACAGGAGCGGTCACATTGGGGCCGAATGGTGCTGCCAACTTGGTCTCCAATGACAAGTCCTGCACGAACCCAGTTGTAGGCACAACTCCCTCCGAGTTTGCGCCCCTCCTGTCCAATTTTGGGAACGACGGAGAAACGATCGACACATCACGAACACGAGAAGGTCACATTGAATTCGTTGAGATGGGCGAAATCTCTAGTGTTCTACTCCCCGGAGCCTCCAACGTTCGATTCGATCAAGCGGTAACTCACCAAAACGGCGTTCCCACCAATTGTCCTGCGGTTGTGATGGCAACTTCAGCCGGGAGCTCGTTGGTGCAAGTTGGGAGTGCTGTCAATGGCTTACTTTCCCCAACCGGCGGACTGACTGGAGGAGCGTCGCTCATCAATGTCGCGCAGGGTATCGACTACAGTTACAACGCAATGGCGCTGGCGAAGTTTCGGTCGACATCCCTACACTCAGCCCCGCAAATTGAGCAGCCATCGCTTGGCGATGCCGAACCACGCGAGTCGTGGGGATTCGACGACGCCGGCTCCTTGATTAAGTCGACATGGAATGCGACAAATGGAAACGTTGCAGATCCAGTGAGCGCCGTGCTTATGACGAACGCTGTTTTGAACGAATTCGTACTTGAGAAGGTAATCAACGCTGCAACGGATTGGGTGCTTACAATGCCAACGAAACGTTTCTATGTCGGAGTTGGGCATGCCGATCGCCCCTACAGTAAACCGTTTGGTGCTGGCGGTGCCTGCGAGGCTACCTTTCTTGCACAGTACGATCGAGAAGAGCGTTCGGTCATAGGAGCACTGCCAGGAGCAGCAGACCCGCGATTTACTCAGCTTTGTTGGTCGACGAATGTATCAACTTTCAACAATTCAAGGGCACTTGGTGCAAGTGCACTTTGGTCGGCAGGCGGAGTGAGCACGCCGTTTCAGGCCGGTGCTGCTAGCCAGCAGTTTGTAAACCAGACGCTATCAAGTGAGTTTCCGGCTACCGATTTCGCGAGGCGTCGTATTGTGGACGACGGTGGCCATGCCTTCATTGGCTGGCCCGCTATCGGGTTCGCCGCACAGAAATATATCAATGGAAATCTCGGCGGCGTCTTGGCCAACTACGGCGGCGTTTTTATGCATGCGCGTGAAAGCGTCTTACAATGAAACAGTCGATCTAAGCACTAGAACCTAGAACAATGGGGCGTTGTGACCGAATACGCGGATGTCGTAGGCGCATTGGTTGTTGATAAGCCCGTTGTAGACCTCCAGCAGCCCTCGCTGGTTGGCGAACGAGGCGCAGGTCGAGGCGGTTCGTCGAGAAGGGGCTGCGCTCCCCGCGCAATCGGCAGAGGTTCTCGGCGTCCGATTTCGGGACGTTGCTGGGCGTCACGCCGCAGTTGGTCGATAACAGGGAGCGAGCGGTGTCCCGTCCGCGACACCGAGCAGCTCGCGCGGCTCGCATGGTTGCGGACGACCGGCAAGAGGGTAGCCGCGAGTCGGCTGGAACAGATGCCTGCCGCGCAACAAAAGCCCTGGCGGGGCGGCAGTAACGTACGCATCGTTGACGGTATATCAAAGGTTTAGTTCGCCAACCGCAGACACTGGCCTTATGTCGTTAGCGATGGTCGCTTCCACCCACAGAGCCTCGACCTCCGCTGGATCGCCTAGACCTGCGCAATCCACGCCGTGAATTCTCCCTTTGTTATGTAGGCGGGTTTAGCCTGCAATTGCGGGAGATCCTGATGGACTAGTGCGAGCGTTCGGCTTGGCGGCATTCGGCTGTTGCCTCCGGTTAGCGGCCAACGGTCGTAACCAACTCATTGCACACACTGTGCACACGACCGGCTGGAAAGCCGCGCCAGTGCTGGTCAATCGTACCGATCCATCATGGGTGCTGCGCAGAAACGGTGTGATGGGAGATACATGCGGTTGGCAGGTAGTTCGCGCAGTCATTCATGGCGACAGGAGCCGTTGACGATTGTATCCGGCGCCTCGCGCACTCGCGATTATTCGCCGGCGCACTTGCTACAAACCAGACGCGAAATCTTGGTGGGTGAACCACTCCCGCGGCCGGTTAGCGAAGACGCTAACTGCCATCTTCGATCACCCATTTCTTCGCCGCGTTCGCTGGAACGTGAATCCGGAGCGCGGACGGGCTTCGCCAAGGCGACTCCCGCATCGACTACGAGCGATGTAATCGAGTCGTACCTGCGAATGGAGAAATAAAGGTTTTTCGACAACAACGGTGGCGGGGCGACGGGTTTTACACCTACGCCAGGCCAGGAGACGGGCCAAGATCATCCATGCGACCGATATCCGGG
>JBKJLJ010000048.1:0-9735 GCA_046597015.1 Bryobacteraceae bacterium | reverse complement strand
GTCGAACCGAGCGGAGCGTTCCAGGTTGATGCGGTGGCTCTCGGTTTCCGCCATGCGTTCGAACCAATCGTGGAGAGCTTGCGCGTCCAGATCCTGGGTGTAGTTAAATTTGGTTTCAAACGTCTTCGGACCATCAACCCAACGGAAGCATTTTTCCCCCATTTTGGCCACCGGGAGGCCGGATTCGAGGGGGCGATTAAAAAAGTTCAGTTTTTCGGCGAGAGCGAAAATGGTTTGCGTCTGTTCCCCAGGCAGGCTAAAAGCGAGAGGTTGGGGATCGTCTTTTTGATCGGTATAAACGGCTTGGCCGTCTTTGTTGAGCGTGATCTGAACCCATTCGGGAACCGAACCGGGGAACAGTTTGCTATAGATCACTTGGGGCTGAGCGGCGAGGCCGGAGGCGAGGAGCAGTAGGGCGAGTAAGGTTTTCATTTGCAAATCGCCTCTTGGTAGCGCACTTGATTAGCGTGGCAAATCGCGGCGGCTAAAGCATCGGACGCATCCTGGCTCTTGATGATTTCATCGAGTTTGAGCAGCGACCGGACCATCATTTGCACCTGCTCCTTTTCTGCCCGGCCATAGCCTACCACGCTCGTCTTGATTTCGAGAGGTGAATACTCCCCGACGGAGAGTCCTGCTTCAGCCAGGACGAGCAGGGCGACACCGCGAACGTGGGCCAGTTTCAGCGCCGTCTGGGTATTCACCGCGTGGAAGACCGCCTCCACGGCGGCGGCCTCAGGAGCATGGGCAACGATCACCGCCCGCAACCCGGAGGCGATGAGGAGGAGCCGTTCGCTGAGCGGAGACTTAGGCGACGTCTTGATGACTCCGGCGTCGAGAAGGCAGTGGGATCGGCCATCGGATTCGATAACTCCAAAGCCCGTCCGTTCCGTGCCACAATCGACGCCAAGAATTCGCATCGACTACTCCATGTCTGCTTCGTCGATCTCGTAGTTGGAAAAGACGCTCTGGACATCGTCGTAGTCTTCGAGCGCGTCGTTAAGACGAATCATGCTCTTCGCAGCGGAGCCTTCGAGCTTGATCGTGTTCTTGGGGATCATCCCAACTTCCGAGCTAAGGGTTTCAATTTTGGCGGCGGCGATCGCATTCATTACGGCTTCGTGGGCGTTCGGCTCCGAGAGAACCTGCCAAACTTCGCCAAGCTGCTGGATGTCATCGGCCCCAGCTTCGAGAGCAAGATCCATGAGCTTTTCCTCGCTGACCTTGTCCGCTTCGATGATGATGTTCGATTTCTTTTCGAACATCCAATTGACCGAGCCCGGCTCGCCCATATTGCCGCCCCACTTGCTGAAGATGTGGCGAACGTCGGCGACGGTACGGTTCTTGTTGTCGGTAGCGACATTGACGAGAACGGCGGCCCCACCGGGGCCATAGCCTTCGTAGGTGTATTCTTCGATCGTAATTCCTTCGATTTCACCAGTGCCGCGCTGGATAGCACGCTTGATGTTGTCGGCCGGCATGGAGACGGCTTTCGCCGCGGTGATGGCGGTGCGGAGTCGAGGGTTACCGTCGGGATCGCCACCGCCCCGAGCGGCGATGGTGATTTCCTTGATAATCCGGGTGAAGACACGCCCTCGTTTGGCATCGAGAGCGCCCTTCTTGTGTTTAATTGTGTGCCATTTAGAGTGACCAGACATGATTGTGGACCAAGTCAATAGGATATCGAATTCCGAGGGGTGGATGCGGGAATGATCGTGAATCGACGGCGTTGGTGCCCGATTCGGGTGGGAACTCCGGTCGAGGTATTCACGGCGGAATGGATTGCGGTGGCGATTCAAATTCGCCGGAAACCAATCGGAAGTGGCGATTCCGAGCCGATTGAGAGACTAGGTGGTCGGGCCAGATGAGATCACGAGATCCCTTGTTGGTACCAGCTTCGGAAGCCTCGGTCGGGCGAAGATTCGCCTTGGGCGGCCCGAGTTTGGCCGGTGAACTTCTCCCTGTAGGATAGAAGGAAGCATGGCAGAGGAACGGGAGTCAGGATTAAGCGGCCGCTTAGCGCAGTCCCAACAGAAGCGGATGTTGCGCCAGGACGGGGGATTTAACGTCCAGCGGGTAGGACAGGGGCTCTGGCAATCGATAAACTTTTATCACAAAATGCTGAGCCTCTCGTGGCCCCAGTTTTTTGGCATGATCCTGTTGATTTACACAGCACTGAACGTGGTGTTCGCGGCGCTCTATCTTGCCTGCGGCCCGGGGGCAATTTCCGGCGTCGAGGGGAATGGACCCCACCGTTTTCTACAACTCTACTTCTTCAGCGTGCAGACGATCGCGACCATTGGCTACGGGACGATGACGCCGACAAGTATCCCCGCCCATTTTCTGGTCTCGATTGAGGCGTTGGCCGGCCTGATGGGATTCGCGTTGGCCACCGGGATTCTCTTTGCACGGTTTTCCCGGCCGACGGCGGCGATCGCGTTTAGCAATGTGGCCTTGGTTGCACCGTTTCAAGGCAAGACGGCGCTGATGTTCCGCCTGATGAATAGCCGATCGAACAATCTGATGGATATGAGCGCCCAAGTGACGTATTCCCGCCTCGAATTGGAGCCCGACGGCCGGCGAGTTCGGAAATTCAAACTCCTGCCGCTCGAGCGGAAAGAGGTAATGTTCCTCGCCACTCAGTGGGTCGTCGTCCATCCGATCGACGAGGAATCGCCTCTCTACGGCAAGGATGCCGCCGCGATTCTGGATGACGACCCGGAGATCATCATTCTCATCACCGCGACCGACGAAGCCTCGTCTCAGGTGGTGTATCGGAGATTCTCCTATTCCGACGAGGAGATCGTTTACGGCGCCAAGTTTAGCGACCTCTACGGCCGGACTGCCAACAACCTCTTGACGATGGACATTTCGCGACTAAACGATCACGAATTGGTCACGCTGCCGGGTTCGCCGGCAGCGTGACCCCTAACTCAACGACTACTTCGCCGGCGGAACGAGAATCTGAATTGTTCCGAAAGCGTCTGGCACCGTCGTTTTGCCGTACAACCTGCGCAACCGCATGGTGTTATCCGCTCCCCAGCCCCAGACGTCGATCTGGGCGTCGATCACGATCCCGTTGGCGGCCAATTGCTTGGCCCGCTCAAGGCGACCCGCGAAGGGGTCGACCCCTTCGGTCGGTTCGATGTAAGCGATTTCCATGACCTCCCGAGGGATGACCGTAAAGACCGCTTTGCCGTTCGAATCCAAGTAGGCCCGATGTTTTGCCGGGTCAAACGATTCCGGCCAGTTCACTTGCGACATAATTTTGCTCTCCTAGTGTTGAAACAAGAAAGCGCCCCACGAGGGACGCCACCCTGATTCCACGCTAGGGGAGCGCCGAGAGTAATCGAAGCTCGACCGGCCGGTTAAAACGGCTAAGTACCTAAAAACAAAAAAGTTCACAAGCGGCAAATAAATTCATTTGCATTGTGAACGTATGAGAGCGGGGCGCTAAATTCTACCGATATGATGGCTCCAGCAAGCACGAAGGAGGTGCTGCCAGATATGGAACAAGAAGATTGTGCCGGATTAGATCTGCATAAAGACTACTCGGTTTTTCGCACATTCGCCGCCAACCGTAAAGTTGGTCCTGTGATTCGGGGTGGATGACGACAAGGGCGAGTTGGAACGTTATTTCAAGACGCTAAAGCCCGGTATGCATGTTGGGTTTGAGGCCTGCGGCAGTTGGATGTAGATGGCCCGGATGATTGCCAAAACGGAACGATTCAGGCCGTTAAACCCCCTACTTGACCCAGGGTGCTCCCATAGGTGAACGGCTTTTTTGATTTTGGCCCCAAAGCGTAGTTTCTATATGAACAGGGGTGACCTCGGGAACGATAGGCGGGGAACCAAGCATCGGTGGCAGGCCCGTGAGGTCGGCGCGATTGCCGGCCTCATCGCCTACCCCCATTCCATTCTCTGTGTCGTTAGGTTCCAGGAACTCGTGCGCGACGGACACGATCCTGAATGGCAGGATGGGCGAGCTCCTCCCCCGTTGGTGGGGTGCCTGCTCGGGCCGTGCGCTTCTGATAAATCGTTAACCAGCCGAACTGTGCCCATGCTCCGAACCAGCCTTCGAGCAATCCTGGTATTTCGGCCGGCGCCCGGTTTGTGCTTTGCTTGAAAGCTTTGCCGATCGCAGCGGCTATTGGCCGTCCGCTGCGGAGGGCAGTAAGTAAGTGAAACTCCTCGGGCTCCAGGCGACGGTAGTAAACACTCGAATCCACTCGATGCACGGCAACAAAGAGTTGCTGCTTGCTCGATCGCCCTATCTTGCGAACGGCGTGTGCCTTGCGCCGGCCAGAAACATTGCTCGTCGAATTCCGGCCCTCCTCGGTTGCTCCAATTGCCACTCGCAGTTCATCCACCGGATACCGCAACTCAAGGAGCGTCACATATGGCTGCAGTCCGAGGCGCATGCCGGGTCCGGGTTCCAAGAGGTGCTGGGGGTCGAGCACGGGGGCTTGTGGACCATCGAAAGCGACGATATGGGCCCATTCCAGCTTTGCCATGTCCAACGCCAGTTCCTTGTGTTCGCCGAGGTCGGCCGGATTCGCGGTCAGCCAATCGACTAGCTGCGCGCCAAGGTCACGGAGCGTAAAGGAACGCGAGGGGCATTCTTTGAGATATTGCTTCGCGAGGCGAGCAAAATTGTCCCGGCCGACGACCGCTTCGAGTCCGGGGAAATCCTCCGTGAGGGAATCGAGCAGGCGGAACCAGTAACTTCGGGTGTAGATTTCCAGGCGCTCGAGGGCGGTCAGCCGGTCATTCGGCTTGATGATGCGGGCGGCCTCGGCGGCCATGGATTTGCCTTCCGCGGTCTTGGATGCGATCCCGCCGTCGGCAGAGAGGGCAACCATCATGGCCGCCGCCATTCGGCGCTGGGTTTCGAGCAGAGTCATCGTACGGCCTTGCTGACTCCGGCAGGGACCGTCATGTACTTCCGCGCCTTGAGCGCTTCCCGATGCACTTCTTCGAAGGACGGAATCCGGTCGTCCCATTCGAGTAGCGTGGGCCGGGGGCCGCAGCGTTCAATGGCGCGGGCGTAGAGCTTCCAGACGGGGTCGATGACCGGGTGGTCGTGGGTATCGAGAATGTACTTCTCAAATTTCGAATGGCCGGCGAGGTGAATCTGGGCCACGCGTTCGGCGGGAACGGAATTCAAGTACTCAAAGGGATCAAAACTGTGATTCTGGGAGGAAACGTAGATGTTGTTGACGTCGAGAAGGATGCCGCAGCCAGCGCGCTCGACTACTTCGTTGAGAAATTCCCACTCCGTCATTTCGGAGACGTGGAACTCGGCGTAACTGCTGACGTTTTCGACCGCCATCGGAACTTCGAGGAAGTCCTGCGCTTGCCGGATCTTCTTCGCCGTCAGCCTTGCGGCCTCGAAGGTGTAAGGCATCGGGAGCAGATCGTGGGTGTAGCGTCCGTCGACGCTGCCCCAGCAGAGGTGGTCGGTAACCCAGGGGGCTTTCGTGCGGCGGATCAGTTGCTTTAAACGCTTCAGGTGGTCGCGATTCAGCGGCTCGGCGGAACCGAGGTACATAGAGACCCCATGTTGCACGACTTTGTATTGGTCGAGGATTTTGTCCAGGACTTCCAACGGCCGGCCGCCGCCGATCATGAAGTTCTCGGAGATGATTTCGAACCAGCTCACAACGGGCTTCTTTTCGAGGATGTGGCCGAGGTGAGGAACGCGAAGCCCGACGCCAATGCCGAAATCCGGATTGTGAAAAAGGGAGGCCATATCAGATGGTAGTTGGGCTTTTCAGTTGATCGAAAGGAAAATGGGAAGCACCAGCGCGTTGGAGCTCCCCCATTTGAAAACGACGATGTTTGCCAGTTGCCTACTTTTTGGGCTTGGAACCGTCGGTAGCGCAGGCTCCCTGGCCTTTGCACTCGTTCTTGCCCATTTCTTTCTTCGAACCGCCGCCATTGCCCTTGCAAGAGTTCATGCCTTTGCAGGCGTGCTTCTCGGGTACCTTCTTGTCGTCGGCGGCGATGCCGAGCGAGAAGGCCGAATCCAACTGGATGTTGGGCTGCGCTGCCCGCGCCGCCGTCCCACCCATCAAGCCGGCCAGAGCCGCAGCCACCGCGAGAGAATGCTTTGAAAATTTCATTGGAGATCTCCTTGAATCGTTGATTTGATTTGCGATGCCGCCTGCGCGTCGGCTGGTGACATTCGCTTCGGTTGGACTGGCGCTGTCCGGTTCGGGCCGGTACCAATCTTTCCTACACTCTCTTCTTCGCCGCTCAATGCCGGCGGGTCACGGTGTTTAAAAAAAGTTTGAGGAACTCGCGCTCAGTGGGCACGCGCCGATTCGGCGGGGACTTCGCCCGTTGGTGCCTTCGCGGCCTGTACGCTCAGGCTCTCTACCTTCGTCAAATGAAAAGATCCTCGCGGGCGTCGAGCGGCAGCTCGATCGCCTTCGGGGGTCTGCCCGGCCGTACATTCAATAGTGACGTGACTGGAACGGTGATCTTCGCGAGGCCCCAACGCGGGTGGCGATTTGGAACGTACTGGCGATGGCGAGTTCAGTGCGTGAGCGGCGCAGCGGCGAAGGCGTGGTCGAGAATGGCGCTGTAGAGTTCCTGGCCTTCGCGGGCCATACGCTGGAACGCTTCTATGTCGGCGGGATCCTTGATGTGGGTGCTGATGACGCGGAAGAGATCGACGCTGTGATGGGAGTCGGCCTCGCCGTGGCCTTGGAGGAAGTCGGTTTCTTTGCCTTTCAGGTTGAGCGCCGCGTCGATGCCGGTCGCGATTTGGCCGCCGATGTTGCCGCCGAGCGATTCGAGCACGAACATCCCAGCCTAAGAGCCCGATGGGTTTGGCGTGCTGGGCGTAGTAGTATTCCAGGCCGATCATGCGCAGGCAAACCGAGCTCGGGCGGGAGGCGGCGATGGCGGCGTCGGACATGCCGAGATCACGGAGGTCAGAGGCGGCCCCCTTGTCGTGGCCGATTTCCTCATCAGCGTGATGAAGGAGGTATTGGGCCAGTTCGGACTGGCGGTCCATGAGCCGAACGGCGGAGAGGGCGATGACCTGCGAGCTGTGTTGGGCGTAGGCGTAGACGTCCTCCAGATACGTCCGGTACTGGATCAAGTTCCTGTTCCGGGATTGGATGGTGGCGACGATGGGGTGGGCCAGGACGTGGGCCGAGATGTTCTGTTGGAGGGTTTCAAGTTGCAGGGGAATGAGGTTCCTTAGGGTTGGAGTAAAGGGTGTTTGTCGCCGAAGAAGGCATCGGAGAGGAGCTGGCCCAGGGAGCGCCACTTGGGTTCCAATGTTTGAATTGGGAGCTTCATGGTGACGTGTCGGGTGCCACCCGCGAATTCGTGCTGGAACTGGCCTTTTTCGCCGGCTGAGCCAAAGGACATGAATTCGTAGATGGACTGAGACCAGGACGGAGAGGCAATGATGATGGTCTCCAACGCGTTGTCAAACGACCATTTCCAGGCCGTTTTGAACATCGCGAACATGACGTAAATACTGTCCCTGGACTGTAGTACGCTGAGGCGTCCGAACTGAACGGCGGGTCGCTCAATAGCGCACAGGCCGCTCCGGCGCGGCACCAAGGGGCGAGGAACTCGCCCATCCTGCCTTGCCGTAGCGAGTCCCGTCGTGCGCGGTTCCTCAAAAGGCGCGAGGACGGCCTCCACATCGATAAAGCGGCCTAATTCCAGGGGGCCGAGGCGACCGTCCTGGACGCGCATGGTCGCCAGCGGGGCGCCATCGATCGCGAAGCCGAAGAGAGAAGGCCGCGGGGGAGCGGTCGAGTTCATCGAGCCAGGGACCGCCGGTGGCAACGCCGGGGACGCGGCTGAAGCCGTCCCGGCGAAGTTGGGCGACGAGGTCCCAATCGGCCGGGGATTCTGCTCGGCGGACGATTGCTCGATGGAGATCGGCGCGAGCGTAGCGCTGGTGGCGCTCGTTGACTAGGGTGGAGAGGATTTGTGGCATTTGGAGGATCGGTGCTCCAAATAGCGCGATGGGCGGAAAAAAAGTGACACGGGAAATTCGGCGGTGGCCGGGAATGTTGGCAGGTAGATGCCGGGACACCGCCGATTATTGCGCGCCAGTTAATCTAGCGCAGGCTCAGAAAGACGAGGCCCGCGGCGGCGACGATGGCGGTGAGAAACGCGTACGATTTGTATTGCATTTTCGAGTTCTCCTTTTCGGACGCCCTGATGCTATACCTAACGAGTAGCCAGCGCAAGCCCCCCCGACCGATGCTCCATCGGGCCCCCTCTATCTCGTTGCGGCAGACTCACGACCGGCGAGATTCCATACCCCTCGAACTTCGTGAGTGTCCTGGGCTACTCCTGGTCGTACTTCACTGACTCTTCTTCTTCTTCTTCCTGTTTTGCTTCTTCTGCTCTCCCGCCGCCGCTCTCCCGGGCAGCCACGAAGCCGGAGCCTGCTCCTTGTTCCAAGCCGCCCAATCTGCCTGCAACTCCGCCACCTTCTCCGGATGCTTCGCACTCAGGTCATTCGATTCACTCACGTCCGCCTTCAAATCATACAAATGCACCGGCCCCACCGGCATTTCCGGCAGCGCTACCGCGGGTAGAAGCTTTTCCTCAGAGGCCTGCATCAGCTTCCAGTCGCCTTTGCGAATCGCCCATTGCGGGCCGAACCGCCAGAACAGCTTCTCGTGCGGCCGCCCCGTTGCCTTCCCTGTCAAATAGGGCAACAGATCCACGCCGTCCAGCTTCCAGGTGTTCTCCACCGTCCCCCCCGCCGCCGCCAAGGCCGTCGGCTGAATATCCAATTGAATCACCGGATAGTCATACGCTTTGCCCTTCGGCAGTTTCCCCTTCCACTGGATCAGAAAGGGCACCCGAATGCCGCCCTCCCACGTGGATGCCTTATAGCCTTTCAAGGGCGTATTGTCCGTCCGCACCCCCGGTTGCGGCCCTCCATTGTCACTCAGGAAGAAGATCAGCGTATTCTCCTCGAGCTTCAACTGCCGCAGCTTGGCGAGCACTTTCCCGATCCCGTCGTCCATCTCCGAGGTGATCGCCGCCTGGTCGCGCCGCAACTCCGTCGGGGCGTTTTTGAACTTATCGAGCGTCGCCTGCGGAGCCTGCGAAGGGGCGTGCACCGCGTTCCAGGCCATGTACAAGAAGAAGGGCCGGCTTTTGTTCGCTTCCAGGATCTCCACCGCCCGCGTCGCATAGGCCCGAGTTGTATAGAAATCCGGATCCTCCACTCGCTTGGCCTCCGGCCCCACCCGTGAATCCACAAACTGGGGCGGGTTGTAGTAGGAGGTGTTGGCCACCGTCCCATAGAACTCATCAAACCCCCGCTTCGTCGGACGAAACTCCAGATCGTCCCCTAAATGCCACTTCCCCACCGCGTACGTCGCATAGCCCAAACTCTTCATCCGTTGCGCAATCGTGGTCTCCGCCAACGACAATCCGAACTTCGCACCCTGCCCCTGGTTGAATTCATGGCCAAATCTGGTCTGGTAGCGCCCCGTCATTAGTCCCGCCCGAGTCGGGCTGCAGTACGGCCCCGAAACGTACCCGTTCGAAAAGCGGATTCCGTTCTTGGCGATTGAATCGATATGCGGCGTTGGGATCTCCTTCGATCCATGCAGGCTAATATCGTGGTAGCCCATGTCGTCGCCTAACAAGACGATCACATTGGGTTTCCGCGCCGCCGCGAACGCCAGCGGACCGGCCGCCAAGGAGGCAAGAAGAGATCTTCGGGTCATCATAGTT
>JBKJLJ010000825.1:0-5398 GCA_046597015.1 Bryobacteraceae bacterium | reverse complement strand
TAACCCTAGTGCAACTGGATAGCCATACCCGTTCACCCTGTAGTTCCCGGCTCAAAACGGGTCCACCCGCCCCCTTCAAGGGCTTGTGCACCGCTACTGGAGAGGTGACTTCTGAGTTGACCCTACCCGTGGCGGGCGGCAGGTGACCATATGGCGTCGACTTGGCGTACAGGGCGATGTTACGTTAGTAACACTGCCCAGGCTCAGATCGAAACCAGTGTAACTAGTGAGCCAAAATCAGGACGAAGGGGAATGACGGCACCACGATCCTCTGGTCAGGAGCAGCAGCAGGAGAAGAAATGGAGCCGCAGGACGGCGCGGAAGCGGCCGCCACCATCGTCAGGCCACGGAGCCGAATAATTCTGATAGAGCGGCGTCATGGAGCCGGCGAGAAGCTTCCATCCGTAGCCGTCCCGGCCATGAATCCACGTGCGCGCCGTTCCGGCGGTATCGCGGCGCCAGTTTTGAGAGTTGTAGCTCAAGGCGAAGGTGACGCCCCATCCGCCGCGGGCCTGGGCTTTAAACAGGGTCAGGGAGTAATTCACGTTGCCGCTCTGCAAGTCGATCTGATCGCCGAGATCCCCTCAGTAGGTACCCAGCGGTTTAGCGCCCGTCCGGCGAGGATCGATGTTTCTGGCGGGCGGGGCGGTGACGGTGACGATCGTGCCCGGGCCGGCGGAGACACCGGGTCACTGGGCTTCGACGTGAGTATCAAAGACGGCCGTGGCGATGGAAAGGGGGTCGACGCCGGCCCAACCGCGACCCCCAACCCACTAGAAGATGAGCTTGAGGCCGAGTTGGACGATGCGGGCGTCGCGGGCGGAGTTCACCGTTCCAAAAGTCGAACTGCGGTTCTTACCGTCCGTACCGGGGACGAAGTTGTCGTCGGCGAGGCCGAGATTGACGTGGTTGGCGATATTAAAGGCCTCGGCGCGGAATTCGAGACGGAAGCGCTCGGCGAAGGTGGTGCTCTTCAACAAGGAGATGTCGAAGTTGATCGCGCCGGGGTGGCGGACATCCGGGGTCGTGCGGCCGACGTTGCCGAGTTCGTAGTCCGGCGGGTTGACGAAGACGTCCGTACGGAACCAGTTGGCGCGGGTGGGGTTGTCGAGCTTCGCGCTTTGGCCGGTCGAGTTCGGGCGATCCGCAGCGAAGTTGTTCGCTCCCCGGACGGTGAGGGGGACGCCGGTCTGGATGACGTTGATCATATTAACCTGCCAACCGCTCACCATTTTATTGAGGACGAGGTTGGCCGGATTGAAGAACTTGCCGCGGCCGAAAGGGAGTTCATAGAGCAGGCTGATGACGCTGCGCCGGGAGACGTCGGCGGGGTCGACGGACTTGTTCAGTTTGCGGTTGGTGAGGCTGTCTTGAAAGCCGTTTTCGTTCGTCTGTTCGACGGGGCCGAAATCGACGGGGACGGCGACGCCGTCGCTCATTTTCTTGCCGCCGGTGAAGGCCCAGTGGACCAGAAGACCGCGCGCCATGCGGCGCTTCACGTTGATTTGCAGTTGATGAGAGAGATAGTTTCCGTAGCGGGGATTGCGGACGGAGACGCCCTGGTAATAAGGATAAGGAAGCAGCGAGCGTTCCCGGGAGATGGTGGCGGCTCCGAGGCCGCCGGGGACCTTGCCGGCGAGGGGGTTCGGGAGAACGTCCTGGAGCGTGCGGCCGAGTTGTTGGCGGACGGCCGGGGCGAGGCTGTTGATGTTGTAGCCGCTGGAGACGAAGTGGTTGCCCTTGTTGCCGGCGTAGGTGACGTCGATCAGCCAGCCGAGGATTTCGTGCTGGAGGGAGAGATTCCACTGCTGCGTGAGCGGGGTGGTGGGGTCGTCTTCCGTGACGCTGACGCCTTGGCCGAGGAGGGCGCTGGGGCCGGCTTTGGCACCGGGGGATTCGAGCGGGGCGAAGGGGAAGCCCTGGGCGAAGCGGAAGGCGCGTTGGCCGGGTCCGAGAGCAGCGTAGTTCGTGGTGGTGGTGGTGAACAGCTGCGTATTGCCGAGGAAATTGCGCCAGAAGACGGGAGGATAGAAGACGCCGTAGCCACCGCGAAGGACGGTTTTGGCGGTGCCGAAGAGGTCCCAGGCAAAGCCGAAGCGGGGGCTAACGTCGTTGTAATCTTCCTTTAGAAAGGTACGAGGCTGGCCGTCGATGCCGGCGAAGACGGTACGGCCGCGGAAGCCGGAGACGGGATCGGGAGCGTTGAGGTCGAAGTTGATTTGGCCGTTGTTGCGTTCATAGGGCTTCTGCTGGAAGTCGTAGCGGAGGCCGAGGTTGAGGGTGAGGCGCCGGCTGACTTTCCAATCGTCCTGGAGGAAGAGACTGGAGGAGAAGCCGACCCAGGTATTGCCGAGAATGCGATCGATTGACGCGCTGGAGACTTCGCCGAGGAGGAACTGAGCGAGGCCGGAGCCAGTGGCGGCGGGGACTTGGGGGTTTGCGGTGAGGCCGCCGAAGGAGAAGTTGCCGGAGAGGGCGGAGCCTTGTTGATTGCCGCCTTGGAGGAGGCGGTGGTTGTAGCCGAGTTTGATGGTGTGGCTGCGGAACACTTTGGTGAGGGTATTTTGGATGTCCCAGTTAAGGGAGCCGCGGGTGCCGGCGGCACCGCCGCCGACTTCGCCGTAGCCGAAATTGACGAGGGGCATCTGATCGTTCGGGACGATGGCGGGAAGGCCGAGTTTGCGGGGCCAGTTCTGGTCAAAATTGGCGGCGACGAAGACGAACGATTGGCGCATGATGCCGACGCGGAGGTCGTTGATGAGGGTAGGGGAGAAGGTATGGGTGTCGCTGACGACGGCGTTGCGATTGAGTTGTGCGTCGAAGCGGTTGGATCCGGCGGTGGGGTCGAGGAAGAAGGAGTCGGCGGAGGTTTTGTGCTGGGCGGAGGTGTAGCGGACGAACATGGAGTTGCGGTCGGTGAAGCGGTGGTCGACTTTGACGTTCCACTGGGTCCAGTCGATGAGGCTGCGAGCGGCGTCCTGAAAGTTCTGGGCTTGGGTGAGGGCGTTTTGGGGGGTGCGATTGGGGAGGGGCCAAAGGTCGACGATTTTGGGGGCAATGGGGTCGAAGCGGCTGCGAGGGACTTGGTTGGCGGGGAACTGATCGCGGAGTTGGCCGGTACCGGCGGGGTTGTTGCGGGTGGTGGCGGGGTCGAAGACGGGGATTTGAGCTCCGGCGACAGTGAGGAGGTTGGAGAAATCGCCCGTGCGCCAATTGGCTAAGGGGACGGTGGCGATGCGGGGGGAGCTGCGGCGGGATTTGTAATCCTCATAGTTGAAGAAGGCGAAGGTACGGTCCTTACGAATGGGGCCACCGATGGTGCCGCCGTACTGGTTGTAGCGAAAGGGGAGTTTATTGGGGGAGAAGGTATTGCGGGCGTCGAACTTGTCGTTGCGGAGGAACTCGTAGAGGGAGCCGCGGAATTTGTTGGTGCCGGATTTGGTGACGAGGTTGATGGTGCCGCCGGCGGTGAAGCCGAACTCGGCGGACATGGTGCCGGACTGGACCTTGAACTCTTCGACGGCGTCGACGGCGGGGGGGACGCCGACTTCGCCGACGTAGCTGAGGATGTTGTTGGAGCCATCGAGCATTTGGGCGTTCATGGAGTTGGGGCTGCCGTTGATGGAGATGGAGGAGATTTGGATGCCGCGGTCTCCGAAGCCGGAGTTGGTGGGGCCGGCGTTGGAGATGACGCCGCTCGTGAGAAGGGTGAGGGCGAGGGCGTTGCGACCGTTGAGAGGGAGGTCGCGGACGCGGCGATTTTCAATGACTTCGCCGACGGTGGCGTTGGAGGTATTGACGGCGGGGGCTTCCCCGGTCACGACGATGGAGTCGGCGAGTTGGCCGAGTTCGAGGCGGACGTCGACTTGGGCCGTTTGGTTGACCTGGAGGGTGATGCCGGTGCGGACGGAACGTTTGAAGCCGGTGCGTTCGGTAGTGACTTCATAATCGCCGACGGCGAGGCCGGGGGCGGTGAAGAAGCCTTGTTCATTGGCTTTGGTGCGGAAGGTGGAGTTGGTACCGGTGTTGCGGATGCGGACTTCGGCGGCGGGGATGGAAGCGTTTTGGGCGTCGGTGACGACCCCGGAGATGGTGCCTCCGCCTTGTTGGGCGAGGAGGGGGAGTGAGGCGAGGAGGGACGAGAGAGCGAGGAATCGAAGCATATTCGAGACATCCTTTCATATACGCATTCGGAGCACAAGCAGACATTTCAGATTTCTCAGGAGCGGCTGTTGGCAACTAAGCCGGTTCGACTCTGGTACGCTGTTTCTTACTTGCGCTCACGACCCCAGATTCTTTCCTATCTTCTCTTCGTGCTCCTGCTTGCCGGATGTAACCAGATGCAGAAAATGGGTGGCAATTTGCAGGCGCTTCTCCAGATGCGTTTCCAGATGGTCGAGAAGTTTGGATACCAAAACATTACGATATCGGTGATGAATAGTAATCACCTGCAGATCGGTGTCGTGAACGCACCGGTGAGCGCGGGGCCGGGGCTTCGGGAGAAGGCTGTGGAGATGGCGCGATTTGCTTATTCGAAGTACCCGACGCGAACGGAGCTGAATTCCGTTGGCGTCTCGTTTGGCAGCCAACAGTCCTTTATCGTTCTGCACTTCAGCAGCGTCATCGGGCAATTTATGTTCCGGGCGCCTGATCAAGTGCAGTAAGCTGTTTGCGGCTCATGGCGGTGGAGAAGGTGTTGCGATAGTCTCTATAGTGATGCGGCTCCTTCTTGTTGGCTTCGTTTCGCTTGTCGCCTTTGGCGCCCCTACGTTTGAGACGGACGTGATGCCGATTTTTAAGGCGAAGTGCCTGGCTTGTCACGGGGCGGGATCGCCGCAGGGCAAGCTGGATTTGCGGACGCCGGAAGCGGTGTTGCAGGGTGGGGCGTCGGGGGCTTCGGTCGTGCCGGGTGAGGCGGCCAAGAGCCTGTTAATGGACAAGGTGGTGACGGGGCAAATGCCTCCCGGTAAGGTGAAGATGACCGCCGGGGAGATGGATCAGGTGCGGGCGTGGATCGATAAGGGGTTGCAGGCGCCGGTGAAGGTGGCGGCGGTGAGCGAGCACGAGGTACGGGGGATTTTACAGGCGCGGTGCGTGACCTGCCACGGCGGTTTGAAGCAGATGGGCGGGTTGGATCTGCGGACGGTCGAGAGCCGGTTGAAGGGCGGGAAGTCGGGGCCGGCGCTGGTGCCGTGGAAGCCGGACGATAGCCTGATGCTGAAGCGGATTGTGAGTGGCGAAATGCCGCCGGACAAGATGGCGAAGGAGTTGGCGGTGGAACTGCCGACGGACGGGGAGACGGAGAAGTTGCGGGCTTGGATCGCTTCCGGAGCGCCGGGGGCGGTGCCGGTGACGGAGACTCCGGACGCGGTGGTGACGGCGAAGGATCGGCAGTTTT
>JBKJLJ010000749.1:0-14056 GCA_046597015.1 Bryobacteraceae bacterium | reverse complement strand
GGTTTGGAGCCATACCCCTTCGCTCGACTCTGGATCGACAAAAAGCATCGCTCCAAAAGCTCCGTTGCAATCGAAGGAATGAACCGCATCGGGTCTAACGATGATGCCGCGACCTTCGCGCCAACTCTCGTAGTGGCCGCAAACGGCAAAAGGTTGGTCCAGGGAGATGACGATCTGGATTGCGTGGTGCGAGTGGGCTGGAACGACGCCGGTCGCTTGGCCGATCAGGAGGAAGCCGCCGTCCCAGAGGTACCAGCGCGGAACGTTTAGCCATCGGTACGGTGAGTCTTTTAACTGCTGGTTCACGGGAGCTCCGCATTCTACTGTAGCTGCTTTGTGTTGCAGGGCAGAGGCACTTGGCGGGACGGCCGAGCGGAAGAGGAGTACCGGAGGCATCGATCTACAAGTTCCTAGAGAGCGAGCTGTCAACCTTTCCCAGTCGGGCGAAGGTGCTGGAAGTAGTGGACTAATTCCAAGGGGCGAAGATAGCCATCGTGGTGCTGGCAGCGGGCCCCGCTCTGTCTTTAGGTTCAATCCAATCTGATAAGGCTTCAGCCCCCCATTCGCACCCTGGTGTTCGCAACTAACGAAGATACGCGGCCGTCGCCGGAGAGGACCGGTCCGAATTCTGCGCCGGGCCCCCTGTTAGTTCTGATCAAAGTCTCAAAGCTGCCGGGAGTGAGCCCCCGCTGACGATAGTTGTCGACGGTGGTGAAGACCGCTCAGCAACCAGCAAGTAAATGTGATAATCTCCCGGCCATGCTCCACACACTGTCTACTTGGTTGATGGTTGCGCCGCTACTGGCGCAGACGGCCATTGCGCCTCCCACGCTCACTCTGGAACAGAAGGAAGAATTCTTGAAGAAGGCGACCGTGGGGACGAGGAAGGGCGCGAAGAAAGGGATCACAAATACCGTTCGAGCGACCTTATCCGACGGTTCCATGACACACGAAGCCAGCATTCAACGAATCGACGAAGAGAAAGCACGCTTTGAAACAGCCGCGGGAACCGAAATCAACTTCCGTGACACCTACAAATTCAACATTGCAGGCTACCGGCTGGGAAAGCTGCTCGGACTCGCTTCCATGATTCCTCCCTCGGTGGAACGTCATTATGAGGGATCCATGGCCGCCTTTACCTGGTGGGTTGATGACGTTCAGATGGATGAAGCGGATCGCCTCAAGAAGAAGGTTGCCGTTCCGGATAAAGAGAACTTTTCGCGGCAATACGTGATCATGCAGGTCTTTGACCAGCTTATATACAACACGGATCGCAATCAGCAGAACATCGTTTACGATAAACAGTGGCGTCTGTGGATGATCGACCATTCACGAGCTTTTCGCACTCGAACCGACCTGCAGAATCCTAAGGTACTGGGGAAATGCGACCGGCAACTGCTGGCTGCCATGAAGAAGCTGACCAGAGAGCAACTGAAGACGGAGCTGGGTGCTTATTTGCGAGACCCGGAGATTAAGGGCTTGCTCGCCCGGCGGGATAAATTGGTCGCGTTCTTTGCAAACGGTGGTGAATCGAAGCTTTACGACTTTCTGCCTACCGAGTAATGCTGGCGGCTGGTGATTCCCCAGGCGTAATGCGCCGGAGACGACGCCAGAGCAGAAACGCCACCGTCAACCAGATGCCCACCAGGAAGACGTTAAGAAGGGCAGCGCCTCGGACCGTGAGAGAAAGCCAGTTGACGCCAACGAAGACGCATCCCGCGGAAACCAGATCGCCCCCCCGAACAAAAAAAGTATCGATGGCCGCCTTGGCTTTGTACTTGGCTTCCCGGCTGGTGGGGAGAAACAGGGCGTGGCGGACCGTGTTGTTCAGCGAATAGTCCGTGCTGTTTTCGAGAATCTTCGTTCCGCGAATGATCGCCAGCACTGGGGCGAAGACAAGCAAGGAATAGCCTGACAAGGCGATCACCGGAAGAATGAACAGTGCGCCACCCACTCCCAACCAGCGGAACAGCCGGGATACGAAGAAAGTTTGGATCACCAGGCCGAGCAGGTTGGCCCAGGCAAAGTAATCTCCATAGAACTGGCCAATGAACCTGCTTTGTTCCGCCAGGGGCAGAGCCTGGGCGGATTCCGAGACGAAACGGCTGACGACGTACTCGCCGTTGGAGTTCACCAGATTCAACATCAAAACAAGCAGCGCTATCAGCAGCAGGTAAGTGTCCTTGCCGATGAGCTGAAAGCCTCCCTTGCGATCCAGTGGCTGCAAGACAGCACGGGCAGCGTTCGGATCCGCGCGGCCTGACTCGCGCGTATGGACGAGCCAAGTGAGTCCGATGCAACAGGCCAGCAACAAGCCAGCGATCCCCATCAACTCATAGGGGCCGAAATACCGGAAGAGCCATTTAGCGAACAATGCCCCAAGACAAGCCCCGAGCGAAGCACCAACCCCTGCGATTGGAAAAAGACGCTTGCCCTGCTCTGGGGTGTAGAGGTCATTTGCGAACGCCCACGTTTGGGCGACCGCCAACATATTGAAGATACCTACCCATATATAGAAGGCAATCCCGATATTGAACCGGGCGAGTCCGAGCGCACAGAATATCGCGAGATTCGAGGCAAAGAATGCGGTAACAATCGCAATGAGCTGCATGCGGGGAAAGCGCGAGGCGATCATGCCGTAAACAGGAACCAGAATCAGGAAAATAAGCGCCTGGGCCGCGGAAGCGTAGCTTTTGGCCTCGGCACCGCCGGGCTGGCCCAGGATCAGCGGCTCGCGGACGGTCTTGAGAATGTAATAGGCTGCCAGCAGCACGAAGACGTTGGTTGCCAGCAGAACGACTCCGATTCCCTCGCCGTGGCGGACGTCGCTGAAGAGGCGAAGTATCCGCTCGAGGAGCGGCAGGCGGGTCGCTACCAGCGGGCCTACGAAACTGCTTTCGGCCAGGACGTCATTCTGCAAGAGATTTTGCCCCAGAAAATTTTCCTTCCAACCATAGTTTTTGCAAGATCATCGCTCTCATGGAAGTCCCACCGCTTTCCGTAGGTTGGTCCCTGGCGGATCGAGTTCGGCGGCCTGCCTGAGGTAGGCCGCGATGTTCTCACTTGTGGCGAGGTCGATTTTCTTTCCGCGATGCAGGGCGAAGAACTTTCCGTCTTCGATGATGAGACCCGCCGGTGACTGATTGTACGCTTTCGAAATACCGACGTCGATGAGGATCACTTTTCTTCCGAAGCGGGGCGTTACGGCTCCGCTGGTTGGCGTGTGCCCGATCACGACGTGAGACACACCGAATGTGCTGAGAAGCAGGTCAACGAAGCCGGATAATGCTGGCTCCGGATCCGTCGCCAAGCCTCTGTACCAGAGTGGACCTTCCTCATCGGTGGTGATCCCCCCATCGAGGAGTCGAAAATCTTTGAGTTCATTACGGATTGTCTGGTTCATCTCAGCGATGGGTTTGGAAACATATTTCTGACTGATGCCGCCATGAAGGAAGAGGACATCGTTGATCTTCACGATGGAATTGCGTTCCACGAGGAGTTTGCCGTAGCGCCCATCGGAGGCAAAGGCCATGCGGTGTTCCACCCAGCCTGGCGGGTGCTCCTCGTACCACTTTTTTCTGAAGGCGGGATCTTCCTTTTTGCCCGCCTTGGCCATCAGTTCGTAGGCCTGATCCCGCAATTCAGACCAGTTACCGGTTTTGTACGATTCGTATTCGCCCGGCGAGACATAGCGGAGGTCGCCATAGATGTTCATCGCCTCATGATTGCCCAGCAGCGCGTGAACCTTGCCTTTGGCGCGCTTGGCTTGGCTCTCGAGGGCGATCAGCAGATCCAGGACTTTGCGCGATTCCGCGCCCCGATCGACACAATCGCCCGTCTGAACCAGATGCGTCGCTCCGCCGGACCATTTGTTGGATTGGTCAATCACACCGGCAGCCCTCAAGACCGAAACAAATCCATCGTATCCGCCGTGAATATCTCCCACAGCGACAATCCGTTTCACCCCGTTGAATGATTCCTGTCCGGAGGCAAAGATCGCCGAGGCTATCAGAAGTAAGATAATCCGACTGGTCATCGATCCTCCTTGTGAGCGAGCGAAACAATAGTACATCATATGAACTACCCGTTCCAGGGGAACCAACTATGCGGTGGAAGCGTACCGATCCGATGACAGCCCACGCGATGCTCGTCGCAGGGCTGATGATCGCGCAAATGACCGAAGCGAAGGCTGTTCGCGATTCCGTGTTTCTGACCTACTTCCCGGTGACAGCCTTACCGTACATGACTCTGTCGGCGGCGGTCTTCGCGATCCTCGCGAGTTTCCTCGGTTCCCGAATCATGCGCGCAACGACTCCGGACCGGGTTGCTCCGCTAGCGTTTTTGATCAGCGGCGGAATGCAGATCGGCGAGCGAGGCCTTCTGCTCGTGAATCCTCATGTGGCGGCGGTCGTCATATACCTGCACGTATTTGCGATCAACCTAATGCTGACATCGTCTTTCTGGTCCTTGATGAATGAGCACTATGATCCGCGTTCGGCCAGAAAATCGTTTGGCAAGATTGCCGGGATGGGGACATTTGGGGGGATTTTCGGAGGACTGATCGCCGAGCGGGTGGCGGCCCTTGGATCGGTGGCCGCTTTGATTCTGGTTACAGCGACGCTGCACTTGGCGTGTGGCGTGTCGCTGTGGTGGTTTACGCGCAGACATAAGGTGATCCGCTTGGCGGAGAAGAAAGTGAGCGAAGACTACCGTGGAGTAGGTCAAGTCCTGAAGAAATCGCCCTATTTACTGGAGGTGGCGGCGTTGATGATTTCGGTCTCCGCCGCCGCGGGATTGGTGGACTATCTCTTTAAAACACAGGTGTCGTTGAGCATCCCGAAGGGGCCGGAATTGACCCGGTTCTTTGCGCTGTTTTACACGATCACGGCGGTCCTGGGGGTCGGCATGCAGACGTTTGTCGCGTCGCCGGCGCTCTCGCGTCTGGGGCTGGCGGCGACAGCCGGGTTACTCCCGCTCAGTGTTCTGGCAGGAGCGGGCTGGGTGATGGCGTTCCGTGGTTTGGCTCAACTCACAATCTTCCGCGGGCTCGAGGTTGTGCTGCGAAGTTCTCTTTTCCGGTCGGGATATGAACTGTTTTACACACCCGTGCCGGCCGAAGAAAAACGTGCGGTGAAGGCGATCATCGACGTCAATGGAGAGCGGTTCGGGGATGTGCTGGCAAGCGGAATCATTAGTTTGCTTTTGATTTTCGGCCTCGCTGGAACTGGTTCGATTCTGGCTATCGTGACTGCCTTCTCCGTGGCCGGGCTGGTGCTGGCCAGGCGGTTGGGGCGTTCTTATACCAGTGCGCTTGAGAAGAGCCTCAAAAAGCAGTCCAACGAGCTGGAAGACTTGTCTCAGTTTGAGAATCCGGAATCCGGAATTTTTGTTCGGGAAGAATTGCGCGAACCGGCAATCGACCCGGCACCCGAAAAAAGAACTCAGCCACGCGATCCCGTGTTGGCGGAGCTGCGCGAGCTAAGGTCAGACGAGGAAAGCCGTGTCGTTCGCGCTTTGATGGGCATCGGGAAACCGCATCCGGCGCTCATTCATCAGTTGATTCAAATGCTGTCGAACGATGTCTATGCGTTTCTGGCGATGGACAAGCTGAGCGGCGTGGCCTCGCTTCATGTTGGGCAACTCTCCGACGCCTTAAACAACCGGGACGAGCCGTTCGCCATCCGCAGAAGGATTCCGCTGATCCTCGCCAGAAGCGGGTCACAGCGGGCAGTGGATAATTTGCTGGCGGCTCTTTCGGACGACCAGTTTCTAATCCGCTTTCGCAGTGCCCATGCGGTTTATCAACTTCGCATGGAGCACCCGAAGTTGCAATTGCACCTCGATCGGGTGTGGATGGTCTTGGATCAAGAATTAGAGGTTAACTCCCAAGTGTGGGAACAAATCCGTCTGGCAGTAACTGACGATGGCGCCGAGGATGCCAGCCAGTCAAGCCTGGAATATTTGTTTGTATTGCTTGGTCTCGTGTTGCCTCACGAATCGGTCAGGATGACTTACCGGGCTCTCCAAACCGAGGATAAACATCTGCGTGGGACTGCCTTGGAATACCTGCAGACCGTGCTTCCCGCAGGTACGTGGAAACCGCTGGAGAATTTGATTGCTGATCGCACGATCGCCAAGCGTGTGACGAAAACGCCCACGGCCGACACTAAGGCCGGCCGGTAGGGTCACTGCAATCACACCTCAAAATTGAAGTTTGAGGGCTAGTTGGATGTCCCGCGGGGAGTTCGCCTGAGCAGTAATCCGGCCGAACGCGGGCGAATTGATGCTCGTATTCGGCACGTTGAACTGGACCCGATTCAAAGCGTTGAATGCTTCCACGCGAAGCTGGAGGCGTACCTTCTCGGTGATACTTGTGTTTTTGAAGAGAGAGAGGTCGAAGTTCGCCGCCCCGGGACCTCGCAGATTCGGCATGATGCGGGGGGCATTGCCAAACGTGAAGGGCGCATTGAAGGTGAATACGAATGGGTCGAAAAACGCCCCCAGCCGTTCTTGAATGGGGCCTGATTTCGTCGCATTTACGCCGCTCCAGTTGGGCCTTTGCGTCCCGGCGAAGGCGCCATTTCCGTTGCCGCCATTCACCTGCAGCGGCGGCCCGCTCTGGAACATTGCGATGCCGTTCACTTGCCATCCGCCCACGATCTTTCCGGCCACCCCCTTGGTATTCAGGAACGGCCGGCCTGGCCCAAACGGCAGTTCGTAGACCGAACTAATCACCAGATTGTGGGGCGTGTCAAAGGACGCCAGCGCCCGTTCACTCCGCCGGTCGTAATAGTTCTGCAGCGGCGCGCCAGAGAAGGACTCGCCCGGAAAGCCCGTCCGGCTGGGAATCACATCGTCAATGAGCTTGGAGAACGTGTACGAACCGAGCACGCTGAAGCCTTTTGAGAACCGGCGCTCTACCTTCGTGTACAGCGCGTGATAAACCGATGCGCCGTAGGTAGCGTCGCGGCTGGAAACACCGACAAACTGCGGATACGGCCGCAGAGCTTGCGCACGGGTGATCGTCCGCTCGGAAAGAGGACCTTCCAGAATCGAGCCGAAGAATGGATTCGGGACCTGCTCATTCAGCCTCGTGCCTAGCGCCATATACTGGGGGTCGAGCTGATTGTACTCGAGAGTACCGGCCAGGTTGATCCCGCGCGAGCCCGAGTAGGTGATCTCCAAAACAAGGTCTTTCAGCAGCTTCCGCTGGACGTTCAGGTTCCAGGACTGCGCATAGGGAATCTGTTGGTTCCGGTCAATCATGTCGATCGATTGGCCGAGTGCCGTCAGCAGTCCAGCGGAACTCCCCGTTGCCTTGCAGAAGCCCCTCGGGAACGGATCGGTAACCAGCGCGAATGGCGTCAATCCGCCGTCCAGGCTCGCCGTGACATTGCTGCTGCACAGGAACCCGGTGGGTGGCATTCCGTTGCCGTTCCGGCCACTTCCCCAACTGTTGCTATAGAACATTCCGTACCCGCCGCGAACGACGGTGTCGTTGGTCAGGCTATAGGAAAACCCGATGCGCGGCACGAAGTTCGCTGGACTGCGATTCCAATGCTCGCGCGGCAAGCCGCCGGTGCCGGGGAACAGCAGTCCGCCTCGTAGCGCCGTTCCGTTCGGTAGCTTTGAGGTGCCGTTGTAGTCGAAGTTGGCCAGTTGATCGTGCCGTTCGGTTCGCGGCGATTCGTAGTCGTAGCGAATTCCCAAGTTAACGCTCAGCTTCGAACTGATCTTGAAGTCATCCTGAAAATAGCCGCCGATATATCGTTGCGCCAGCGCGCTGCGCAACTCTCCCGCGTTGTGTGTCCCGCTCGTCAGCGTGCCCAGCAGGAACGTGGCGTAGCCAAACCCGGAGGTCGTTACGTTCGACAAGGGATCCGGGCCTTGCGTGAAGCTTTTGGCGAAGGAGTAACTCCCGACCGCGGTGCTGTTCTGCGCGGAGTTGAATTTCACCACCGAAAATAGTCCGCCAAACTTCAGCGTCTGCTTGCCCTTCAGCTTGGAAATATTCGCCTTTCCCTCGTAACGGTCGTAGGCGTCGTGTTCATTCTGGAAGCCGCCCAGACCTGACATACTTTCTATACCAATTGAGGGGAAGCCCAACGCCTTGCTGTTGGCCGCCACGTAGGCAGGGAACCCTAACTGCGTGGGGTCGAACCCGTTCGACAGACCCCGCCGGTCAAAATTGAACCGGTTGAAAGAAGTCACGAACTCGCCAAAGAGGGTTGGTGCAAATGTCTTGGTTACCTTCACGAGAGCCGAGGGATGGGACTGCGGATTCCGGCTATATCCGGGGCTGCCAATATCGTCCTTCCCGAAAGTTGGCGGATTGGTGATGGTGACGGTCGATTGCGAGAATCGCCCCATTAGCATCGTACTTGCGTTCAACTGGTGGTCGGCCCGAACCGTGTAGTCCTGCACCGGTCGCGTCCGCGGCCCGGTGAAAAAGAAGTTGTTCAGCGCGCTCCCCGGATCGCCCGGTGAAGTTGGTTGCGGGTAATATTTCTGAATATTGAGAGCCGTTGGACTGATCCGGCTGCTTGGAATGATGTTTCCGGCAAACGGCGTTCTCAGGAACTTGCCCGGGCTGTTAGGGTCCGCGCGGGTCGTGAATGGATCATGCACTGTAATCAGCGCCCCGGAGTTTGTGAAAGTTCGCGAGAAGTCTCCGGCTCTTTGCAGGGCTGTCGGCACGGTTGTCGTTGTGATAACGGGGTCCCGCAATTGCAGGGACTCGTAACCGAAAAAGAAGAAGGTCCGGTTTTTAATTACCGGGCCGCCGATGGTTCCGCCGTACTGGTTGTAGCGCAGCATGGGTTTTTTGCGGCCAGCGGCGTTGGAGAAGAAGTCTGTTGCGGCAAGTGCGTCGTTCCGAAAGTATTCAAACAAACTACCGTGAAATTGGTTTGTTCCTCCCTTTGTGACGATATTGATCACGGCTCCGGCGGCGTTGGCGTACTCGGCGCTGTAGTTGCTTGTCTGCACTTTGAACTCTTGCACGGCCTCAACCTGTGAACTGTACTCGGGGCTATTGAATCCAACGTTGGTGTTGTTCCCGCCGTCGAGGGTGAACTGATTCTGTCCGGGCCGGGACCCGTTGACGGAGAAGAACTGATAATGGCTTTCGAGGACCGGACCGCCGGTGGTGGCGCGGGTGGCTCTGACTCCGGGGACGAGCATCATGAATGCGCTCGAGTTGCGGCCCTTAATGGGCAGGTTCTCGACTTTGTCGGCTGCGACCAGGCCTCCGATCGCATTTGTGCCGACATCAAGCAGCGGCGCGGAGTCTGTAACGACGACGGAATCCGATGTGGCACCGACTTCCATGGAGAAGTCTAGCTTCGCCGTCTGCGCTACTTGCAGACGGATCCCGGAGCGGGTAATCGCTTTGAATCCGGCGCGGAAAACTTTGATATCGTAAGCGCCCGGCTGCAGGAAGGGCACGGTGTAGGCGCCGCCTTGGTTCGTTCTCGCCTCCCATTTGATGCCGGTAGTCTCGTTGGTAATCGTGACGGCCGCCCCCTCAATGGTGGCCCCCGACGAATCCGTGATTGTGCCCGTCAGTTGCGCTGTCAATTGGCCGAAAGCCACTGCTGCGGTCAGGAGCGAAAACAAATAGATCTTCATGCCGATCACCTCGGGCGGACTTTATCACGGGGTTCCTGGGAAGTCTAGCGTCCGTCGTGTCATGTCAAGGCAAAGTAGAAATGTCCCCCTATCTGGCAAATTAGAAACGTCCCCTTTTCGATAGTCTGTGAAAACAGCATGTTAATCTGCATCTGCCGGTGAAGCGGAGACGGGCCATGCTGTCGAGCAACCCGATCAAGGAATAGCTGGCCGGGACTCATCGCCAGCGAGGGGCAGAATGCGCTCATTCCGTCGCATTCTTTGGACTGAGGCTCGGGGCCCGACCAACGGGAGGCGGTGCCCCGCTCTCAGGCTTTATCCACTGTTGACGCGAGACTCATCGCAGCGATAGATCCCGTCATGCCTTGAAAACGATCAAAACGATCCCCACTCCGCCCGCCGGATCTTGGGGCCCTTCTTCATCCCTTAAGCTTGGGGACATCAAGGGGACATTTCTACTTTGCGGACACAGCGGCCATCGTGTCACGATGCGCGAGAAATCGTGGGCTCTGGCTTTCATAAAAGCAGCGGCGGACTTCACGCCTACATGGCCAGTCCGGTCCGCGGCAGATTCCCTCCACAGAGCGCTACGCCGTACCCGCCAGCGAGCACCGCAAGCCAGCCGATCGCTCAGCCCGAGAATACTCGCAGGCTGCTCGAGCAGCGCCTGCCATTCGGCCGTGCAGTCGGCCGACGTTAAGGCGTGTGCTTATCTGCACTGAATGCGCGCTTAACGCGCCGCCGGTACTCCGGCATGGGCGTCAAAACACCCCGGTAGAGTAGCCGTATTTTTCCCGCTGATTCCAGCTCAGGCCCCAGCGTGGCGGCTGCCCTCGGGGGAGCTGGAACCGATCCTCCGGTTTGGGGACTTCGCCGCCATGTGGATTACTTCCGGTTAGCCCGTAATCTGTTACCTAATCCTGAATGCTCCGATCCCGCGGGATACAATCGTGTGAGATTCCATGCCCTTGACACCCGGCACACGCCTCGGCCCCTACGAAATCCTCTCCTCCCTCGGCGTGGGGGGAATGGGGGAAGTCTACAAGGCTCGCGATACCCGTCTCGACCGCGTCGTCGCCGTCAAGGTCTTGCCCGAACACGTCGCCCCACGCAATGAAATCCGTGCCCGCTTCGAACGCGAGGCTCGTACCGTCGCCTCGTTGAATCACCCCCACATCTGTACTCTCTACGACATCGGCAATAACGAAGGCGCCGGCTACATGGTTATGGAGTTGATTGAGGGCGAGACGCTTGCCGCCCGTATCGCGGCAGGCGCTCTCCCCCTCGAACAGGCCCTCAAGTTCGCCGTCCAGATCGCCGACGCGCTCGACCGGGCTCATCGCGCCGGGGTCACCCATCGGGACATCAAACCGCAGAACATCATGTTGTCGCGCGATGGCGTCAAGATTCTCGATTTTGGTTTGGCTAGGTCCAACCCCCAGCCCCGTTCCTCCGCCGAAACTCTTACAGCCCCACTGACTGTCGAAGGAACGGTGATGGGCACGCCGCTGTACATGGCCCCCGAACAGCTTCAGGGAATGCCTGCCGACGCGCGCAGCGATATCTGGGCTTTCACCCTGGTTCTGTATGAGATGGTGAGCGGCCGGAAGGCATTTCATGGCAAGAATTATGCCAGTTTAGTCAGCGCTATCCTCGGGGCCGAGCCGGAACCCTTGACGCACTTCCAACCGCTAGCTTCCCCGGCCCTGTCCCACCTGATCGAGACCTGCCTAGCCAAGGACCCGGACGACCGCCTGCAGAATATCCGCGACGTTCTGCTCCACCTGCGCTGGATCGAAGAAGGCCTCGTCCAGCCGCTCCGCGCCGCGCCCCCGTCCCCTAGCCTCGGCAAGCGGATCTGGATCGCCGCAACCGCCCTCGCCTGCCTCCTCGCCTCCGGCCTCGGCTTCCTGTTCCTGACTCGCCTGCCGCCGTCTGCCCCCGTCGTGCGCTTCTCTTTTGCCCCCCCGTTCAATTCCGATTCATTGGATGTCGCTGTCTCGCCCGACGGCCGGCGCATCGCTTTCTCCGGCGGTGCGTCGGGGATATGGCTGCGTTCGGTCGATGCCTTTGTCTCGGAAAAACTGTCGGGCACGAACCTGGCAATAAGGCCATTCTGGTCGGCCGATGGCCGCTCCATCGGATTTTTTGGTAGAGGCTTAGGGAGGGTCGACGTCGACAATCGCCAGAGTCCAGTGCATGCGCTCGTCCCAGGGATTGACAGCCTTGCTTCTCCCTGGAGCCCCGACGGCGTCGTCCTATATCCGTTGGAGCGCACCGGGACCGGTCTGTCGCGTGTCCCTGCGGGCGGTGGCGTGCCCACCCCGGTTACCGAGCTGAATGCCGGCCGTCAAGAGATTACCCATCGCTACCCGCGTTTCCTCCCCGACGGCCGCCACTTCATTTATTGGGTCTGGAGCGCGGAGGAATCCAACACTGGCATCTATGTCGGTTCGCTCGATCCGAACGACAAGCTGCCGGATGGACCCTTGGTGCGAACCTGGCGGGAAGCCCTCTTCGCCGAACCCGGCTACCTCCTCTTCCTCCGCGATTCCAGGCTGATGGCCCAGCGTTTTGATCTAGCCCAATTGCGCCTGACCGGGTCGCCGCATTCCTTTCCCGATCTCGTCGGGACAGCCTTGTCTTTGACTGGACAGGCCATGTATTCCGTCTCCGCTGGTGGCGTGCTGGCCTACCAGGAATCCGTGCCGCAACCCGCCGCGCGCCTCGCTTGGCGTGACCGCGACGGCAAACTGCTCCGCTCGATTTCCGCTCCCCTGGGGACGCGCGCCAATTATCATCTCTCCGTCGATCCCTCCGAAAAGCGCGCTGTTCTCACCACAGATGACGAAAACACCCTGGAGGACCTCTGGGTGGTCGACCTGGAACGTGGCACATCCCTCCGCCTCACCTCCACCCACGGCTCCAGTTGCGATGGTCTCTGGTCGCCGGATGGGCATCGCATCGTCTTTCGCTCTAATCGAAGCGGTCGTTACGATCTCTACGGGAAGGATGCCGATGGCGCCGGGGCCGAAGAACGGCTCGTGAAATCGGCGCACTATAAAATCGCGACGAGTTGGTCCCCCGACGGCCGGTTCCTCGTTTATACTGCGGGCGATTCCCAGTTCCGGAGCGACATCTGGATCTCGCCCCTTGACGGTGACCGCAAGCCATTCCCCTTCCTGCGTTCCGAGTTCAACGAGGGGGGCGGAAAGCTCTCCCCCGTCCCTGATAGCCAGGGCCATTTGGCCATGGCCTACATCTCGAATGAGACCGGCCGTTCCGAAGTCTACGTCCGTCCCTTCTTGTCAGACGCGCCCGGCGCGCCCGCCGGCCCCCGTCTCCGGGTCTCCACCGGCGGTTCCGGCCCGCCACAATGGCGAAAGGACGGGCGGGAGCTGTTTTATCCGGCCATCCAAAACGGAAAGCGGGTTCTGATGGCTGTCGACGTAAAGCTGGGCTCGACACCTGAGATTGGCTCGCCCCACTCTCTCTTCGAACTTCCCTCCGGCGGCGTCAACTGGGTGCCTCTCGCTGACGGACGCCGCTTCCTTTTTATCGAACCGGATGGCCAACCACCGACCCCCAGGATCAACGTCGTCCTCAACTGGACGGCGGAACTGGCGAAGGAATAGTAGCTGCCTAGTCGTTAGCCCTTCCCCGTTGACGTTCCCCTCAACCCCTCCCCCTCAAAATGGCCCGCCCCCGCTCGGCCACCACCTTCTCCTCTCCAGCCTGCAGGCACGCCGCGAAGATCCCCAATCGTGGGCACGACGGCGGAGGGACCTGATGGAGGCGGCGTATGCGAACAGCTCGCCGAACAACCATTTTGCGCTGATCGCGAAGGTGGGGAAGGACGAATTGTGAGCTTGCTAAGGGCGGTGGAGCGGGCCCGGGCGCGGGACGAGGCGGGGGAACGGCGGCGGCAGGAGGCGATGTTAAAACGCGTGGTCGAGGGGGTGAAAGGCGTGCTGACAGTGAAGACTGAGTTCATCGCGAACCTGGACTACAGCCATTCGCCCCGCCTATCGATCCATTGGGACGAGAAGAAAGTGGCATGACGGGGGGAGCGGTGAACAACCGGTTGAAGGCGGCACGCAGTCGATTGTGGCGGCGGACATGACGAAGTTTCGCCCCAGAAGCAGCCTTGGCCCATCTGCTTGGGCCGGGCAGGTGAGTCGAACTCCTCGGTCAGCAAGCGGTTCGGATTCGACGAGAAAAGCAGTCGCATCGGGCCTTCCCGTGGACCTCCGCGTCATGCTCACTTCGGGTCGCTTAGGATTCCGCATGTCCGTTCCGGGTTTGGGGCTAGACGGCGGTGCGGAGGCCGGCACGCAGGGCGGTGACGATGTCGCCATCGGTTTCGAAGGCGAGGGCGTAGAGCTTGGAGGTGACGACGAGGACGTGGCCGCGGGGATCGAAGGAG
>JBKJLJ010000702.1:0-4884 GCA_046597015.1 Bryobacteraceae bacterium | reverse complement strand
CCGCGCCAAAACCGGAGCCCTGCTTCGCTGCTCCCTCCGCCTCGGGGCCATCTACGCCGCCGCCACGCCGGACCAACTCGCCGCCCTCACCGCCTACGGCGAACACGCCGGCCTCGCCTTCCAAATCGTCGACGACATCCTCGATATCGAAGCCTCCCCCGAAGAACTCGGCAAGACCCCCGGCAAGGATCAAGCCCAAGCCAAGATCACCTTCCCTGCCGTCTACGGTCTCGAACAAAGCCGCCTGATGGCCGAAGCCGAGCGGCAAGCCGCCCACCACGCTCTGACGATCTTTGACGACAAAGCCGCCCCCTTGCGCGCCCTCGCCGACTTCATCGTCCAACGGAAGGCGTAACCCATGGCGAAGGTTCGCCTCGACCAACTCGTCGTCGAACGCGGCCTCGCCGCCTCCCGCGAAAAAGCCAAGGCGCTTATCCTCGCTGGCCAAGTCCTCCTCGACGGCCAAAAATCCGACAAAGCCGGCCGCGAAGTCTCCGAGGATGCGAAAGTCGAACTCCTCGCCCAACCCCGCTTCGTCGGCCGCGGAGGCCTGAAAATGGAAGCAGCCCTCGACCACTGGAACATCGACGTCACTGATAAAGTTGGCCTCGACGTCGGTTCCTCCACCGGCGGTTTCACCGATTGTCTCTTGCAGCGCGGCGCTCGCATAGTCTACGCCTTCGACGTCGGCACCAATCAAATGGATTGGAAACTCCGCACCCATCCCCGCGTCGTCCTCCGCGAAAGCTTCAACGCCCGCCACCTCCAACCCTCTGATATTGCCGAACCCGCTCACCTCCTGGTCGCCGACGTCTCCTTCATCTCCATCACCTTGATCCTCCCCGCCGCCGTCGCCTTGTTGCACCCGCACGGCGAACTCGCTATCCTCGTGAAACCCCAATTCGAAGTGGGCCGAGGACAAGTCGGCAAAGGCGGCATCGTTCGCGACCCCGCCCTCCATCTCGAAGCGGTGAAGAAAGTCTCCCAGGCAGTCCAAGCTCTTGGCTTCACGACGGACGTCATTGACAGTCCTATCCTCGGTGCCGAAGGCAATAAAGAATTTCTCCTCTATGGTCGAAGAACAGCGTAAAGTCGGCATCATCTCCAAGCCCGGCATTCCCAACGCCACCGATATCATCCAGGCACTTCTCGTCTGGCTTACCGAACACGGCGTCGCCGCCCGCTACGACGATCAAACCGCCCTCTACCTCGGCCGCACCGACGGCCTGCCCCGCGAAGAACTCGCCGAAGGCGCCCTGTTCGTCATCGTCCTCGGGGGCGATGGAACCCTCCTTTCTGCCGCCCGCGCCATCGGCGGCCGCGACATCCCCATCCTCGCCGTCAACCTTGGCCACCTCGGCTTCCTCTCGTCGATCTCCCTCGATGAACTCTATCCCCAACTCGAACGCTCCCTGAGCGGCGAGCATCGCATCGGCCCCCGCCGCATGCTCCATTGCGAAGTCTTCCGCAACGACGTCTCTATCGCCACTTACGAAGCCCTGAACGACGTCGTTCTTACGAAGGCCGCCCTCGCCCGCATGATCGATCTCGACTGCTTTGTCGACCGGCACTTCGTCTCCTCCTTCAAAGCCGACGGTCTCATCATCGCCACCCCCACCGGCTCCACCGCCTATTCCCTCTCCGCCGGCGGCCCCATCATTTTCCCCACCGTGCAAGCCTTGGCCATCACGCCAATTTGCCCTCATACATTGACGAATCGACCCGTCATCGTCAATGATGCTAGTGTTATTACGATCCAGGCGAAAAGCGAGGACGAAGGAATCTTCCTCACTGTCGATGGCCAAGTCGGCCAACCGCTGAAGAAAGACGACCGGGTAGTCTGCCGCAGCAGTGACAATTACATCAAATTGATTCGACCGCCTAGGATGCTCTTCTTTGACGTCCTCCGGGCCAAACTCAAATGGGGTGAACGATGAAGAAGATTTCGCAACCGACCTGGATTTTTATCGCCATGCTCGCCGGCATCGCGCTCGGCTTTTTCGCGCCCGAGTTCTCCAAAGAACTCACGCCCATCTACAAGATCTTCATCAACCTCATCAAGAGCATCATCGCCCCCTTGCTCTTCGCCACGCTCGTCTACGGCATCGCCAGTTCCGGTAACGTGAACACCATGGGCCGCATCGGCGGCAAGGCCATTCTCTACTTCGAAATCGCCACCACCCTCGCCCTCGTCGTCGGTCTCGTCGCCGTCAATTGGATCCAGCCCGGCGTCGGCCAGCACATTGACGCCGCCAAGGTCGCCGCCACCAATCTCCCCGGTCAGAAGGTCCAGACCATCTCCCAGATCATTGAACACGCCTTCCCCGCCAGCGTCATTGACGCAATGGCCAAAGGCGACGTCCTCCAACTCGTCGTCTTCTGCTTCCTATTCGGCACCGCCTGCGTCGCCGTGGGAGAGAAAGCCAAGTTCATCGTCGAGTGGTGCGAGTCGCTAGCCGAGGTCATGTTCAAGTACACCTCCTACGTCATGTATTTAGCCCCCCTTGCCGTCGGGGCCGCCATAGCGGTTACCGTCGGAACCTATGGCGTCGGCATTCTCAAAACCCTCGGTCTCCTTGTGCTCACGGTCTTTGGCTCGCTGATCTTCTTCGTCGTCTTCGTCCTCGGCCCGATCATTTATTTTTGTAAGATCCCGATGGGCCGTTTCATTAACGCTGTGAAGGAACCCTGGCTCATCGCCTTCTCCACGGCCTCGTCGGAAGCAGCCCTCCCCAAGGCGCTCGCCAACATGGAAGCCTTCGGCGTCCCCAAGCACATCGTCAGCTTCGTCCTGCCGACCGGTTATAGCTTCAACCTCGATGGCTCCACGCTCTATCTCGCCGCCGCCAGCATCTTCTGCGCCCAGGTCGTGGGTATGGAACTTTCGATCGGTACTCAAATCGCGCTCATGCTTACGCTCATGCTCACCAGCAAAGGCGTCGCCGGCGTGCCTCGCGCCTCGCTCGTCATCCTCGCCGGCACCATCGCGGCATTCAATATCCCTCCGGATGGCATCGCCCTCATCCTCGGTGTAGACGCCATTCTCGATATGGCCCGCACCTCGGTCAACCTCCTCGGCAACTGTCTCGCCTCTGCTGTGGTCGCCCGTTGGGAAGGCGTCGATCTCAGTAAGGCCCCGGAAGTCGAACTGGTCTGAGGCATTCCCCCCGGGCCTCACCCTATGTCAGCATCAGGCCCACTCTCGCCCTCCTCGCCATCCACTCTCTCGCCGCCGCGACCTACCAGGACCCCGACAGCTTCACGCTGAATCTCCCTCCCGGCTGGTCGGTTAAAAAGTTCGGCCAAGGGGGCGTCATCGCCCTCTCGCCCGACCCGGCCCGGTTTGCGCTCATCCTCCCCATCCTTGGTCGTACCGGCGATTGCGCAACCACCCTCCGCCAAGCCCTTTCGAGCTGGATTGTCAACGGCCACTAGTTTGCTGGGATATCACTGCCCTAACGAGCTCCCGGGTGGGATGCCAGAGCTGAATAAACCAGCCAACTACCACCGAGGCTTCCGCGAACTCTTCTTCAAAGATCCTTCGGGCGCAGGCCCGTTTCTTTTGCGATCTTTGCGAGCGCAGCCGGGCCAACTTCTTCCTTATCGTGGAAAGCAAACGTAAAGTTAGGCCAGCCGTCCCGTTGCAGCCTGCGGTGGGATCCGACTTGTTTCTTCAGCGTCTAGCCGAGTCTCTGCGGCGCGGCGAATACGCGCCGCGCTTGGGTCGGACTCCATATGCTCACGCGGCGAACAGCACACGGAGCGGCTTCGGGACTTCCTCACCGCACGCAATCATGTCCGCCAGCACTTGGAACGCAATCGCCTTGATCTTTCGCACGGCCTCGGCTTCGCTCGCGCCATACGCCATTACGCCAGGAAGGTCCGGCACAGACGCCAGAATTCTGCCGTCGTCTTCGCGCTCGATTTCAACTGGAATTGGGTCGATGGTTACCACGGCACCTCTAGTCTAACCAATTCCTCACTCACCGCAGCGCCATCGCCTGCAAGGCAACGAAGAGTAGAACAACAATCCCTTTAGCGATACTCAGATTATGCCGTATCTCGCCTTCGCCGGCCCCAACCTGCTCGCCACCGGCGATCTCCCGTCCATCACGCAAGCCGTCCGCGCCGCCCCGCCCTCGGAATCCATCCTCGTCTTCGACGCCGTCTCGAGCCACCAAATCGAACTCGACCTGCGCTCACCCCCACCCGCTCCTCCCCTCAAAATCTGTAGCCTCCGGCCTACCCCGCCCACCCCCGCTCTTGGCCCCAGCCCCAGCGTCATCGCGCGCGAAGTCTCCCTTCTCCCCCGCCACTGGGCCTGGCTGGATAGCCAACCAGGCGGTCCCTCCGTCGCCCTGCGCAAACTCGTCGAAGCCGCCCGCCGCACCCAAACCCCGCTGGACCAACTGCGCGCCGCCCAGGAATCCGCCTACCGCTTCCTCTCCGCCATGGCCGGTAATCTGCCCGGGTTTGAGGACGCGACCCGTGCCCTCTTCGCCCACCAATCCGAACCCTTCACCGCCGCTACAGAGTCATGGCCGGCGGACATCCAAGTCCACGCCCGTCATCTCGCCGCCGCCGCCTTTTCACTTGCCCCGCAGCACCAAGTACCCGGCGAGTAACCCGCCCAGCGTCCCTCCCAGCAGAATCCCCCCATGGAACACAATCAGGTGGGTCGCCTCCTGGTCCGGGCACATCACGTGCAGCAGCGCCGCCCCGGTCAACCCGCAGAACGCGCCCAGCGTCCCCGCCAACCCCGCCCAGTTCGTCACGTAACCCCGCCGCACGAGCCAAATTACCCCCACCGAAGACGCGAGCGCCACATACAACCCCTCCCGCAAACATCCCCAGCCGTTCGCGACAAAATTCTCCGGCGTCCAT
>JBKJLJ010000699.1:0-4914 GCA_046597015.1 Bryobacteraceae bacterium | reverse complement strand
TCCATGCGGAACTCGAGATTCTTGCGTTCGGAGATGGGGAAGAGCTTGATGACCGAGACGTCCTGGGTGCCCATCCAGGGGCCGCGGAGGGTATTCCGCCCGCAATCGCCAAATACGCCGGGGATGGGGTTCGAGAACGCCGCCCGGTTGAACCAGCCGTCCTGCGTATTGCCCGGGAGAACGGGGTTGACGCCGGAGACACAGTTGAGGCGGGTGGCGTTCGAGACGAAGTTGGTTCCGCCGGAGTCCCAGGAGGAGGTATTGACGGGGCTGCCACTTTGGAGGGTGGTTATGGTGCCCAGTTGCCAGCGGCCGACGAGTTGATTGAAGAGCCCGCCCTGATTGAGGAATTTCTGGCCTTTGCCGAAGGGGAGGGTGTAGAGTACGGAGGCGACGAAACGCTGGGGAATGTTGAAGTCCGAGGGTCCCTTTTCGCAACGGACGGGGCAGCGGGCGTCTTGCGGAGAGAAGGTGCTGCCGACGGTGCCGCGGATGTTGCTGGAAGAATCGAGGGACTTGGAGAACGTGTAGGAGAGGAGGGCGTTGAGATTGTTGCCGAAGCGCTGGGTGAGTTTGCCGCTGAGGGAGTTATAGCTGCCGTTGGCGTCGGCGTTGATCCACTGGATGCCGGAGGCGCCCCACTCGGGATACGGAAGGCGTTGGACGACGGGCAGGCGGGGGTCCAGGATGCCCTGGTTCTGATTGGCGAGGTAGTACAGATGGCGGCTTTGGGAGCCGACATAGCCGAATTCGGCGACGGTCGACTTATTGATGGTGCGCTGTACGTTCAGCATGTACTGGATGATGGCGCTGTTGGGGAGGTGGGTGTTGCCGCCCCAGGTGAGGCCGATGGGGAGGGTGACGGGGAGCGCGGAAGTGTCAATGAAATTGTTGTAGGTGAAGGTCGGCTGGCCGAAGGTGGTGGGGGTTAACTGGCCGGTGCGACCGCCGAGGCCGCGGTTGAAATCGAAGACGGAATTCTTGCTTTCTTCGGCATAGAAGAAGCCGACGCCGGCGCGGATGGACCAGCCATCGGAGGGGCTCCAGGCGACGCCGAGGCGAGGCGCGAAGTTACGGTAGTTCGTATTGATCAGGCGGTCGCCCAGGCGGCCATCCCGCACGGTTTGCAGGGGCGGGAGCCCGCCGACGGGGAGGGCTCCGATGTTGGGAGTAGCCCAGTAAGGGGCGTAGCGGAAAGCTACGTCGTCGTAAAAGTTGCCACTGCCGGTACGTACGTAGACGGGGTGCTTGCTTAGGTCCTGGACGTTGGCCACGTTGGGGAGTGACTGGTTGAGTTGGATGTTTACTTCGCGTCCGGAGGTATCGAGCAACGGCTGCATGACTTCCCAGCGGAGGCCCATGGTGACGGTGAGGCGGGGGCTGATGCGCCAGGTGTCGTCGAAGTAGGTGGCCCATTCGTTGTTGCGGAATTCGGCCGAGGCGAGGGCAACGGCGATGATGGAATTGTTGGGATGGCCGAGCATGAAGTCCGCGCCGGTGTAACCGCCGGATTGCGTGGCGGCGGTGGCGGAGGTGGGGTTAATCGAGTTGGTGAACTGGCCGTTGAAGAGGAACTGGCCACGCGGGAACTCGTTGCCCAGTTGCGGGAAGCGGTTGATGCGGAATTCGCCGCCCATGCGGAGGGAGTGTTTGCCGATGACCCAGGAGAAGTTATCGATGAACTGGTAGTACTTGTTGTCGATTTGGAACGGGCTGCTGGTGGGGTTCCCAAAGCTGGTTAGATTCTGGGCGAGCGAGATACTGGGGACGCCCCAGGAATTCTTGTCGGTGATTTTTACGGGGACGCCGATGGCGCCGCTGACGTCTTCGACGCCGGCGAGTTGCTGGGTGATGTTGTTGAAGAGCGAGTTGTAGCCGAAGCGAGCCTCGTTCACCTTGGTCGGGGAGATGGTCCATACGTTGGCCAGCGCCCATTGGCTGGCGCGGGTATAAAGGGTATTGCCGTCGTTGAGTCCCATCGAAGGGAGGACCGCGAGGGTGGATTCGTCGTTCCAGCTGAACCGGCCGAACCACTGGGATTTGGCGCTTTGGTTGAAATCAATGCGTTGGGTGAGGGTGTTTTTATCGACTGGGGTTTTATTGCCGAACTGGTAGTTGCGGAAGGGAAGTCCGGGCGGCGTGGGTTGATTCGGGGCGGGCATCCATTTGAGCAGGGTCGTCGAGCCGCGGGACAGGCGACTGGCGGGGATCTGGTTGTTGGGGAAGCGGGATTGGGTGATGTTGGGAAAGGTGCCGGCGCGGGAGGTGGGGTCGGCCAGGGCGAAGGCGGGGAGCAGCGAGGAGAAGTCTCCGTTGCGCATTTCGTTTGTGAGAACCGTGGCGAGGTTTGTGGTGGTGAGGCGCGAGTTGAACCCTTCGAAGTTGGCCATGAAGAAGAGGCGATTTTTGCCGTTGAAGATTTTGGGGATGACGATGGGGCCGCCGAGGGTGAAGCCGTATTGGTTCTGGCGATAGGGGGCCTTGGCGGGGGAGGGGTTGGTGGCGGTACGGGTGGCGGAGGCGAAGTCGTAGTTACGGGCGTCGAGTTTGTCGTTGCGGAGGAATTCGAAGATGGTGCCGTGGTAATCGTTCGTGCCCGGCTTAGTGGAGACGTTGATTTGGCCGGTCGCGCGGCCGAACTCGGCGGGGTAGATGCCGGTTTGGACTTTGAACTCCTGGAGGGCGTCGACGGAGGGTTGCAGGATGTAGGTATTGAAGTTGATGTCGGTGTTGGTAATGCCGTCGAGAGTGAAGTTCTGCCAGGTGGAGCGGCCGCCGGAGATAGCAATAGTGAGGCTGCCGCGGGTGCCGCCGAGACGGCCGGCGGCCTGGGCGGCGGGGACGAAGCCGAAGGTGACGTTGGGGCTGAGGGCGACGAGGGAGAAGAAGCTGCGTCCGTTGAGGGGGAGTTCACGGATGCGCGCTTCATCGATGACGGTGCCGACGGTGGCGGTGTCCGTCGAGAGGACGGCACCGTTGGCACTGACTTCCATGGTTTGGGACGATTGGCCCACCGCTAGGGTGAAATCGACACGGGCGGTTTGTTGGACCTGGAGTTGGACGTCGTTAGTGATCGCGGCTTGGAAGCCGCGGGCGAGGACCTTGACCTGGTAGAGCCCGGGGGTGAGGGCGGGGAAGCTGTAGAGGCCGGAGGAGTTCGTCGTCGTGGAACGGGTGACGTTCGTGGCGCTACTGGTCACGGTGACGGCGGCGTCCGGAATGGACGAACCGCTGGGGTCTCTGACTTCGCCGGCAATTTGGCCGCCGGTCTGGGCGGTCAGGGTGCCGAGACAAAGTGCGAGCAGTCCAACTACTAAGTTAGATCGATACATGAGGGAAACCCTTTTCTTCGCGAGTGGATTGGGGCGACAGTATCACAACTGGAATCGCGAGGATAGGGGGGACCGCGAAGATCGAAATCCGTGGATGTCTGGGTAGTTATAGTTTTGCTTCGGCGGGGCGGTGCCAGGCGAAGAGTTCAGCCTGGAGGTCTTCGACACGGCTCTTGTTTTCCGGCAGAACGGCGAGATTGCGCATTTCCTTAGGATCGTCGCGCATGTGATAGAGCTCGGGCATGTCGTTGGCCCAGAAGGTGTACTTGTAGTCGCCCGAACGCATCATGTATTTGGCGCCCGGGGATTGCAGGGCAAACTCGGCGTAGACCTTCGTGTTCTTGGTCAGCTTGGGCTGGCGGATGAGATCGACGAGGCTTTCTCCGTCGTATTTCCCGGGGGGATTCAGGCCGCAGAGTTCGCAGAGCGTGGGCATGAGTTGGACAAGGCTGACGGGCACCTGGGAGCGGCCGCCGGCCTGGGTCAGGCCGGGGACGCGGAACATGAGTGGCACGCCGCAGGAGGCGTCGTAGAACTGGAATTTCTGCCAAAGGCCGTGTTCGCCGAGCATTTCGCCGTGGTCGGAGGCGTAGATGACGATGGTGTCCTTTTCGAGATCGAGATCGCGGAGGGTTTGGAGAATCTGGCCGAGGGCTTCGTCGGCCTGGGCGAGGTTGGCGTAATACATCGCCAGGTGATTGAGGGCAGTGGCGGGGTCGGAGAGTTCGACGTTGGCCGGACCGCCTGCGATGGCGGAGCGGACGCGTTGGGGGATCGAGTTCAGATCCACCTTGCCGTAGGTGTCTGGCAGCTTCATGTTGGCGGCGCGGAACATGTCGGCGAAGCGCTGTGCGGGCATGAAGGGGTCGTGCGGTTTGAGGAGGGAGCTGATGAGGAAGAACGGTTGGTTTTTTCCGTGATTCTTGAGGAAACGGATGGATTCCCGGGCGATGAAGCTTTCGAAGTGATGGGACTCGGGGATCTTGGAGACGCGTCCGGGATGGGTGTTGCCTTGGCGGTCGTCCATTTGGCGCGTGCCTTTCCAGGGGTCGTCGAAATCGCGCCAGAGGTCGTCGATTTGGGGCATGCCGGAGCCGGAGTTGCGACGGCCCAACTCTTCGGCGAAGAGCTTGGTCAGGGGGCCGAGTTGCTGGCACCAGTCGTTGAAGTCGAGGCGGTAGTCGAAGCCGTGAGTCTGGGCGTCGACGAAGTGCATTTTGCCGATGAGCGCGGACATGTAGCCGGCTTTCGAGAAGGCGTGGGCGAGGGTCTTGTTTTGAAAGGCCCAGGGGGTCGTATTATTGACGGTCTTGTGGTTGTGGGAGTAGAGGCCGGTGAGGATGGACGCGCGCGAGGGGGTGCAGACGGGGTCGGTACAGTAGGCGTTAGAAAACCGCACGGCGGTTTTAGCAAAGGCGTCGATGTGGGGGGTGCGGGCGATTTTGTCGCCTTCGACGCCGAGGCAGTCCGGCTTATGCTGATCGGTCATCAGGAAGAGGACGTTTTTGGGGCGGGGGCCGGCCGCGGTTTGGGCCGGGGTTTGGGGGGCGGGGAGGACCGCGGCGGCGCCGAGGGAGAGAAA
>JBKJLJ010000537.1:0-6514 GCA_046597015.1 Bryobacteraceae bacterium | reverse complement strand
GGGGTAGCCTCGTCGGACCCGGGTGCGGCGACGTTGAACTATTCGAAGGGTTCGCAGTCGGCTCGCTGGAAAGCGGGCGACTCGAACGGCGATACGGTGGAATACAAGGTTGAGATCCGGGGGCGCGGCGAGAAGGCATGGAAGATGCTGAAGGAGCATCTCACGGTTCGCAACATCTCCTGGGACAGTCAAGCGTTCCCGGATGGCGAATATCAACTTAAGGTGACCGCGTCCGATGCGCCGTCGAACGTGCCAGCCAGGGCCCTTTCTCACTCGCTGGAAGGGGAGTGGTTCCTGATCGACAACGGGGTGCCGCGTATCTCCGAGCTACGGGCGCAGGGTGGCACTGTCACCTGGACCGCCACGGATGACGCCTCGATTCTGCAGAAGGCTGAGTATTCGATCAACGGCGGCGACTGGACGATCGTGGAGCCGCTCACCCGCCTGCATGATGCCAAGCAACACAGGTACTCTCTCACAGTGCCGCGCACCGCGGGGCAGGAGATGGTGATTGCCGTCCGCTCCACTGACTACGCCGACAATGTTGCGGTAGCCAAGGTGCTGCTGCCCTAACCGACATCTTTTGCCCCTGACGAGGCCTCAGATTCGTCTTCAGCGAGACGGACGGAGACGGGGTCCTGTTTGGGCTACCCCGCGCAGCGGCAAATGCAGTTCAGGTTGGTTTGTTAACTTTTGGCTCCGAGCGCTCGCGAAGTATCCGGAGTTGTTCAAGTTCCTTTTTGAGAGGAGCCCAGTAGAGGCGATCGGCCGCTCGTTCGGCCCTTTGTTCGTCTTCGATGGCACCTTCAATCGCCTCATGATCTCGGCGAATTGCCGCGAGCACCGCCGGACGTTCACTGAGTTTGGCGCGGTCCGGGAACTGGCTAACCAATCCGAGCAAGATTTCCGGAGTGCGCAATTCAGCGAGCCAGAAATCGACTTGCTGAGGAGTTGGACTGACGCTCGAAAAGTAGTCTTGTTCCACCAGGCGGCGAATCATCGGCCAGTCCTTGTCGCGCTGAGTCTTCTTTGCCAAAACCAAATCTGGGAGGGAAAGGAGTTCGACCGGCTCGCCTTCCACCTCGATCGTTGCGCGGCGAGTCCAGAGCAACTCGAATGCCGGGACCCCGCGCAGGCTGGACATCAGGTCAATGCGGAGTGCATCGAGGCCGGGGAGACGGCATCGAAAGTGAACGGCATGGCCTCGAGCGAGCCTCGCCACGCTTAACTCTGGAAAGGCAATCGGCTCGGCCTCAAGCTCATCAAGAGCGAGAGCAAGGCGTCTTAGGTTGGCTTCATCGAGCAGAATGATGAGGTCGAGATCGCGACTGAATTCAGCGGCGCCGTAGAACACGCACGCTTGGCCGCCCATCAGCAACGAGCGCACGCCATTCGTCCGCATCAAAAAAAGGGCTTTGAGTATCGGGTTCAGGGGCGAGAGATCCTCCTAACTCCAAATAGTGTCGCCAGAGCTTCTCGGATTCATGCCAGCGTTCTTGCGGAGTCATGAAATACCATTCAGCCCATTCGGCCCCTTCGAGCTGTTCGGCGAGGGCGCGTCGGTCCATATGCCTCAGGATACAACAGCCACGCCCTCCGTATTACGCCCTCATTGCAATGATCGGAACGTGCCGATAGCAGTGACAATCCGGCGGAGCGTTGCGTCCAACCGAAAAGAGTAAAGACGGGAACTCAGTCACGCCGCGCCGCCGTTTCTACTTGGATCGATCCGCTATCTTCGTTAGTCTGATAGAAGCCTCCCATGCAAGCAATTTCGCGTACTCTAGCCGGTCTGATCCTTTTTTCCGCGGTGATTCACTCGCAATCGGCGGGGCCAGGGAAAGAGCTCTTCGTCGCCCGGTGCGCCGGGTGCCACGGGTCGGACGGTACAGGCGGTGGGCTTGGGCCCGGCATCCTGGAAGTGCGCAACACCCGCGTCACCTCGCGGCAGGCCGTTCGCGATCTCATCCGCAAAGGGATTCCTGAAGTCGGGATGCCGGGCTTCCCCATGCCCGATGGCGAACTGGAAGCCGTCGTCGACTACGTCTACTTCATCAAGGCACCCCGCGCAGCATCGCCGTCCGCCGCCAAGCCAACGGTAGCCTTGGGTAACGCCGCCGAAGGCGAGCGATTCTTCGCCGGCAAGGGCAAATGCGCCGAGTGCCACTCGGTGAATAACCGGGGTGGGATCGTGGGGCCGGAGCTCACCGCCGTCGCCTCCACTCGAGGCCTGGGCGAGATCGAGCGCCTCATTCGGAATCCCGGATCGGTCGCGGCGACGGGCCGTCGGAATGCTCCGCAGGCTTCCTACAAACCCGCCACCGTGCGGCTGCGCGACGGCCGGGAGCTTCGCGGCGTGCTCAAGTACGAGAACTCTTTTGACCTCCAACTCCTTGGCTTCGATGGCAAATTGCATCTGCTTTTCATGGCCCAGGTGGCAGGCCTCCAGCGCCATCCCAGCGCGACGCTCCACGCTGTTCAACCCGCCGCGCCGGAGATGTCGAACCTGCTCGCCTACCTCGCGACCCTTAAGCAGGAAGCCGCGCTGCCCCCCGCTCCGCCCGTGGGCGACGGGATCCCCTTCTCCGCCATCGCCAAGCCGCGCCCCGGGGAATGGCCCACTTACAACGGGAACGTCAGCGGCAATCGCTACAGTCCGCTGACCCGGATCAACACCTCCAACGTCGGCAAGCTGGCGCCAAATTGGATGTTCCCGCTGCCCGGCACCCGACGGCCGCTGGAAGGCACGCCCGTCGTCGTGGATGGCATCCTGTACATCACCGGGGCCAACGAGGCCTTCGCGCTGGACGCGCGAACCGGCCGGCAGATCTGGCACTACGGGCGGCCGCGTACCCAAGGTCTCGTCCCAACCGGCGACGCGGTGACCGGCATCAACCGCGGCGTGGCCATCCTGGGCGACCGCGTCTTCATGGTCACGGACAACGCGCGTCTCATCGCGCTTCATCGCTTGACTGGAAAGCTGCTTTGGGATGTGGAGATGGCCGATTGGCGCTTGAACTACGGCGCAACGGGCGCTCCGCTCGTGGTGGGCGACCTGGTCGTGGCGCCGATTTCAGGTGGCGACGAGGGCATTCGCGGCTTCCTTTCCGCCTACAAGGCCTCGACCGGCGAGCGCGTCTGGCGCTTCTGGACCGTGCCCGCGCGCGGCGAGCCGGGTTCGGAAACCTGGGCCGGCAATTCGATGGAGCACGGCGGCTCCTCCACCTGGATGACCGGCACGTATGATCCGGATGCCAACATTTTGTACTGGGGCGTCGGCAATCCCGGCCCCGACCACAACGGCGACCAACGGATGGGGGATAACCTCTATTCGTGTTCGATCCTGGCGCTCGATCCGGCCACCGGCAAGCTGCGCTGGCATCGCCAATTGACGCCGCATAACCTGCATGACTGGGACGCGACGCAGACGCCGATGTTAACCGACACAATGTTTCGAGGCAAGCCGCGCAAGCTGCTGATGCAGGCCAATCGCAACGGATTTTTCTACGTGATGGATCGCCTGACCGGCGAACTGCTGTTGGGCGAGCCGTTCGTCAAGAACCTGACTTGGGCGAGCGGGATCGGCAAGGATGGACGGCCTATTCTCACGCCCGGGAATGTGCCGACTTACGAAGGAACGCGCACCTGCCCGTCGCCCGCGGGCGCGACCAACTGGCCTTCGGCGGCGTTCAATCCAACTCGCAACCAGTTTCTTGTATTCGCGCAGGAATCCTGCGCGATCTATACCAAGTCCGACGACAAGTTCGAACTGGGTAAGTCCTACTTTGGAGGATCGTCGCGCAATTCGCCGACCGACCCCAGCGAGAAATTCCTGCGGGCGATCGACATCGAAACCGGTAAGATTGCCTGGGAGATTCCCAATATTGGGGGGTCAATTCTCGCCAGCGGACTGATGGGCACGGCCGGCGGACTCGTGTTTTATGGCGACGATAGCGGTGCCTTTGTCGCCGCCGATGCGAGCAACGGCAAGCTGTTGTGGCACTTCAATACGAGCCAGAGTTTCAAGGCCGGTCCGATGACTTACGAGCTAGACGGCACGCAGTACGTGGCCATCGCGGCGGGCTCGACGATCCTGTCGTTTAGCCTCCGCTGAGCCGCAAAAACGAGGCGATCTGGGTCAACGCGAACAAGGAAAGCCACCCCGGGTGATATGCTCGAAGCCGGCCCGACGTAACCTCTGAACCGAAGGAGCTTTGACTATGGAGAGTGATAAGCCGTCTGACTTTGTGGAGAAGCCGCTCGATCCCTTGCGCGAGGATCGACACGGACACATCGATCGACGATCGTTCCTCGCGAGCGGGCTGGCGGCCGGTACCCTCTTCGAGATGATACGGCCCGACGGTGCATGGGCCCAGTTGGGGAAGGAGACCCACCCAGCCTCCGCCCGCGTCCTCGATCAACTCAGGACGCAGTTTACGTTTCAGATTTCGGTGGACGTGGCCACCTTGCAGCAGGGCCTGGCGGTGGCCGGCGCGGCGCTGCGGGGCGGGGTCAACGTCGTCGAAATGGGGACGCCGCTGCTGAAGAACGAAGGGGTCTCAAACGTCGTGCCGGCCTTCCGCAAGCAGTTTCCGAAGGCGCTTCTGTTGGCCGATATGAAGACGATGGACGGCGGTGGGTTCGAGGCCCGCGCCGTCTATTCTGGCGGTGGCAACATCATCGACTTCCTCGCGCTGGCCGGTGTGGATACGGCGAAGGCGATCTGCGCGGTACGGGACGAGTTCAGGCGCACGGCCCCCGAAATCCCCCGGCTCGTCTTTGCCGATCTTCTCGTGCCGCACCAGGGTCCGGCCGCCCAAGTTGCCGAGGCGGCGCTGCGCATGATCGAGGCCGGTGTCGACGCAGTCGGAGTTCACCTGCAGTCCGACGCGCGGCGGGCCAACCCCAAGCTCATCGAGAGCGACTTTTTGGGTGACACGGCGCGGGCGATCTTCGAACGGGTAGGCAAGGCGGCCCCGGTGCAGGTAGTGGGCGGGCTAAGCGTCGCGCAGGCGAAAAAACTGGCGCGCGGGGGGTTGCGCGCTTTCGTCATTAGCGGCAATCTCGGCCAGCCGGACACCGTCGCCCGCTACAACCTGCCACCGGACCAGATCGAGCGCCTCGTCGCCGGCTTCATCGCGGAGATCTCGTCGCTTAAGTAGCCAAGCCTTGGCAGTCCGCTGTCGAAATGCTCGACGCTGAATTCCAACGCGTGCTTGTCTCCTCCGCGACCGGGCTTGCCGTCTACTTTCCCCCGCCAATCTCCCCGTGCGGCTTCTTCTGCTGAATCTCTTCCGCCACCGCCACCGCCTGCCCCGCCAAACTGTTCCCCGCCCAGTTCTTCGCCGCTGCTGAAAAGCCCAACGCCGCCTCGAGTGTCTTGCCTAACCCCATCTTCTGCAGATCATCCACCGTCTTGCCGCCCTTCAGCATCTTTTGCACCCCGGCATAAATCTCCCGCATAAACAGCGCCTGGCCCACAATGACCTCTCGTCCTCCCGGCCGCCCATGGCCCGGCAGCACGTGCCGAATCGGGCGCTTCCCCGCCGCCTCGGCCACCTTCGGCCAGTTCGCTATATTTCCATCCGCCATGTAATTAAACGGCCCATTGGTAATCGCATCCCCCGTCGCCAACACCTGCTCCTTCGGCAAATAAACAAACCCATCGCCCCGCGTATGCGCCCATCCAAAGAAGTGAAACTCCACCCGCCGCGTCCCGTCATCCAGCACGAATGGCGTCTTATCAAACGTCTGCTTCGGCGGCTCCACCGTGGTTTGATGCAGGTCCTTCACGTCCTTCCGGTTCGTCTCGGCCCACCGCTTCGGCTCATACCGCTTCATCTCCTGCGCCACCCCAACATAGGCCAGCGTGGTCGCGCCCATCTTCGTCCAAGTCGAGTTGCCATACGCATGGTCGCCATGATGATGCGTATCAAAAACGTACTTAATTGGCTTCTTCGAAAGCCTTCGCGCATCGGCCGCGGCTAGCTCGGCACCGGAAGGAAAGTTGGCGTCAACGACGATCAAGTAATCCTTCATCTCGATGATGACGTTGTTGCAGTGGCCCTGCTTTTCGATGTCGCCTTCCCGGAACCACACCCCGGGCACGATCTCCTGAACGGTATTGGGCTCCGCCACGCCACGCGAGGCCACCAAGAGTAGGAACAGGGCGGCACAGACGCCGCTGAACCGAAGAATCCAGCTACGATACATCCAGAAAGTATACTGTACTCATTTGGCGCGAACAGCTCGTGTTTTGACGGCACCGCGGGTTGGTTCTGTCCAGGTCACGCCGAGCCCGCCGTCCATGCGCTCTTCCAGATCCAAAACTACCGCGTTAGGCCCGGCGGACTTAACGGCGCACCACCGACACGCGGAAACCGATGTGGTCGCTGCGGCGTTGCGGTTCGAAGCGGAGGCGCATTGCGGAGCGGTTGGCCCAGCCGTCGTCGATCCAGGCACCGCCGCGACGGACACGGGAGAAGGTGCCATCGCGGTTGCGCTCGCCGGGTTT
>JBKJLJ010000654.1:0-3437 GCA_046597015.1 Bryobacteraceae bacterium | reverse complement strand
TCTCTCTCGACGAAGCCCGCGCCCCCAAACTCGCCTTCGTCACCCGCTGGCGCCTCGAGAAAAAGGATCCCTCCGCCGCAATTTCCGATCCCGTCAAGCCCATCATCTACTACGTCGATCCCGCCACCCCGGCTAAACTCGTCCCCTACATCAAAGCCGGTATTGAAGAATGGAAGGTAGCCTTCGAAGCCGCCGGCTTCCGGAACGCCATCCAAGCCAAGGACGCTCCCGCCAACGATCCCACCTGGAGCGCCGAAGACGCCCGCTACTCCGTCGTCCGCTGGCTCCCCTCCGACACCGAAAACGCCATGGGCCCCCACATTCACGATCCCCGCTCCGGCGAGATCATCGAATCAGACATTCAGATGTATCACAACGTCATGAAGCTGGCCACCGCCTGGTACTTCACGCAAGTGGGCCCCCTCGATCCCCGCGCCACCAAACTCCCCCTCCCCGACGACACCCTCGGCAAAATCGTCCAGTTCGTGGTCGCCCATGAAGTCGGCCATACCCTCGGCTTTCCCCACAATATGAAGGCGTCGTCCATGTACCCGGCCGAAAAAGTCCGCGACCGCGCCTGGGTCAAAAAGATGGGCCACACCCCGTCCATCATGGACTACTCCCGCTTCAACTACGTCGCCCAACCCGAAGATAAAATCGACGTCGACGATCTCATCCCCCATGTCGGCCCCTACGACATCTGGGCCACCGTTTGGGGATACAAGCCCATCCCGGGAGCCCTAACCCCCGCCCAGGAAAAGTCCACCCTCGACGAATGGGCCCGCCAACAGGATCAGACCCCCTGGTTCCGTTTCATGACCGCCGGAGCCCGCGGCGCCGACCCCGGCGAAGTCACCGAAGCGGTCGGCGATGCCGACCCCGTCTACTCCACCGGCCTCGGGGTCAAGAACCTCGAACGCGTCATGAAAATGCTCATCCCCGCCACCGAACAGAAGGGCGAGGATTGGGGCGATCTCGAAGAGATGTACGGCCGCGTCCTCGGCCAATTCACCCGCGAAATGAACCACGTCGCCGGTGTCGTCGGAGGCGTCGCTTCCCAACAGAAAAACGGCGGCCAGTCCGGCGTGCTCTTCACAACCATCCCCGTCGCCCGCCAGAAAAAGGCCGTCGAATTCCTCAACGCCCAAGTCTTCACGACCCCAACCTTCTTCGTCGACCCGGCCATCCTCCGCCGCATTGAACCCGATGGCGTCCTCACCCGCATTCGCGCCGCCCAGGGCTCCGTCCTTGAAAGCCTCCTCTCCGCCACCAAAATCCAGCGGATGACCGAGCAGGAAACCATCGACGGCGAAAAGGCGTACAAGCCCCTCGACCTCCTCACCGATGTCCGCCGCGGTATCTTCGCCGAACTCGCCGCCCCGGCTCCGAAAATCGACGCCTACCGCCGCAACCTGCAACAGGTCTATCTCGACGCCATGAATGCCCGCATCAACGCCGGTGCCGCTCCGGCCAACCAGCGTTGGCTCTACCGCGGGGAATTGAAGGCGCTCAGCGCCGATCTCACCCGCTCCCTCCCCCGGGTCACCGACCGCGCCAGCAACCTGTTCCTCACCGAAGTGAAGGAACAGATCGCCCGCATTCTCGACCCCAAATTCGCTACGCCCGCCCCGTCCGGGCTTACACCTTCTACCCGCCGCGGCCTGGACTCTGACAATCCGGAATCCTGCTGGCAAGAGTTAACCATCACGCGAGACGGGATCAGGCTACAATAGGTGCTCTTACCCATGTATCGTCTGTTGCTGCTTCTCACCCTCGTAGCCGCCGCTCTGGTCTCCGCCGGCTGCAAAAAGACCCCTCCGGCCAACGTCTCCGCTACCGTCAACGACCGCGCGATTACCTTCGCCGATCTGGAAAAGCAGTTCGGAATGCAGTTCCCCCCCCAACCTGGTCAGTCCGAAAACGACGACCAGGCTATGATCAACAAGCTCGAAGTGCTCCGCAGCATGATCGACCAGGAGATCATGATGCAGCGGGCCGAAAAGAACGGCCTCCTCGCCCAGCAAGCCGACGTCGACGCCGACTTCGCCAAACTGAAGGGCGGATTCACCGAGGAAGAGTTCAAAAAGCGGCTCGAAGAAAAGAAGATGACCGCCGAGGACTTGAAGTCCGACATCCGCAAGAAGTTGAGCATCGAAAAGCTGATCACCAAAGAGATCACCTCGAAAATCAACATCACCGACAAGGACGTCAGCGACTTCTACGGCACCAATAAACAAAACTTCAACCTCGCCGAACCCCAAGTCCATTTGGCGCAAATCTTGACCACTCCCGTCGCCGATGCCAGCATTCGGAATTTGAAGAATGATAAGGCGCAGAACGACGATCAGGCCAAGCGGAAAATGCAGCAGATTTCCGACCGCCTCCGCGCCGGCGAAGACTTCTCCATGCTCGCCCAGAACTACTCGGAAGATCCCGGCTCCTCCGCTAATGGCGGCGACCTCGGCTTCGTCTCGGAGTCCGCGCTTGAGAAAGCCAACATCGATCTGCGCCGTCTCGTCAGCCAAATGCAGCCCGGCCAAATCTCTCCCGTGATAAAGACCGGAGAAGGCTACCGCATCCTTAAGCTCCTTTCGAAGGAACCCGCCGGCCAGCGCGAGTTGAGCGACCCCCGCGTCCAGCAGACGATCCGCGAGACCCTCATGAACCGCAAGGATCAGCTCTTCCGCTCCGCCTTCTTAGAGGCCGTTCGCAACGAAGCCCACGTCGAGAACTACCTCGCTCGCGTCGTCGGCCAGCTCGATCCCAAAAAGTAACTAACGGATGGACCCGGCGCCCGATACCAGCGCCTGGTCCCAAGCTAGGCGCATCGACCGGATCCCGTTCGCCCGATCCCGCAAACCATCCAGCGAGATCGCCAGCAAACTCGTCTTAAAGTTCACCCCAAAATACGGGCGCGGGTCCGCCAGCTGCTGAAAGCCGAACAGCCGCTTGTAAGTCTCGGAGTGCTCCTCCCGCGGACAGGCCACCACCCACTTCGCACCGTGTAACTCCGCCAAGGCCGCCAAATGGGCGATCACCCGGTAAAAGCTATCCCGCCGCGCTTGACTGCCGAAGCACAACCGGCTTGCCTCCACAAATCGCGACTTCGCAATCTCCGCAAACGCCGGATGATCGCCAAAAACGGACCGCGATGGACAATCGATCCACCCCTTATCCGGCGCCACGACACTCACCCGCACCGTCGCCGCCGCGGTCGGCTCAGCAGTCTTCAAAAGGAAGCTAAAGTGGTTTGGCAACGCGTCATAACGGTCGCTAAAGGTGGCGTCCGTCGACGTCGCAATCGCACCGCTCCGGTGGTAGCAAGCATACCGAAGTCGATAAACCAGCGATTTCGCGGCGGCGGTTTCAGCGATAAAGCAGTTGGGTTCCATTTTATTCATTCCCTCTACACCGCTTAGCGAGGAGCCTCTGCGGAT
>JBKJLJ010000014.1:0-2565 GCA_046597015.1 Bryobacteraceae bacterium | reverse complement strand
GTTGAAAAGAGGATGTTAGTTTGGTTCTGCCGGTGAAGCGGAGACGGGCAATGCTGGCGAGCACCCCGATCAAGGAATAGCCGGTCGGAACTCATCGGAGACGATGGGCAGGACATGTTCCTCCCGGCGTGTTCTCTTCTCTGGCCCGGGCCCGACCAACGGGAGGCGGTACCCCGGCCCAGGGTGAAAGCCACATCGGAGCGATAGATTCCGCCATGCCTAAAAAACGCCGGTTGTAGTCCGCAGCGAAGTGGCGGGCAGACCATCGTCGCAAATCCTCCTTCAACGTTGAAAGAAAGCCCCCGGCTTACCAGCCGGTTCGTGCGGAGGATTTCCCGGTAGCGGGCGACCTGGACGGCCCCGCCACTGGCGCTGTTTCGGCGCATCAGTCGCCCTCCCCGGTTCTGCGCCCCGAGGCTTGCGCCGCCTTCCATATCGGCGGCGCCTTCTTCAAATCGAATTGCTTATTCCAGTTGCCGCGGGGCGCAGCCGACTTCCGAGTCACTGGGACCGGCTTCTCTTTTACAGCCAGGGGCTCGACGGCATTGGCCTCACATAACTCGCACCGCAAATAGCGCTCCTGATAGCGCACCGCCAGCGACCCGTCCAGCCGCTTCTCCACTCGAACCGTGGCCCCGCGCAACCCGCTCACAATCGATTCCCGTTCCACTCGATACAGCACGCTCTCGAACCGCAGTGTGTAGTCATTGCGAACTTGCCGGGTCTCCACGTGGCTCCATGCGCCAGCCAGATTGTGCCCCGTCTCGATCCGCCGATGCGCATCGTCTGGGCTCGCCGGGGCGACGGTCAGTTCGCTATTCCACCACACCAAGTAACTCTCCTCCAGGTATTGATTGGCCTGCTCCAGCGTCGCCGCCCCAGCCACTCGCAACCCTTTCACCAACCGGTCTTGCGCCGTCAGAAAGTTTCGTTCCACGCGGCCCTTGGCCTGCGGCGAATGCGCCGGAATCCAGCCGATTCCCAGCTCACTCAAGGCGCGCGCTATTTGCGTAGGCGGCATCTCCACAGGGTCTTTGTCTACTCCCGGTTCATCGCGCCGACGTTTCTCCGCCGTCTGAAACAGGCTCGCCTTGTCGGTGTAGAACGATACGGGCCGCCCGAATTTCTCCAGGTAACTCCACGCCAACTTCATGTTCTCCTCGGTCGAGTCGTGCCGCACAAAGCGCGCAAACAAACGGCTCGTCGCATCGTCAATCATCGCGATCAGATAGATCGTCTCCCCTCGCCCCTCCAGCCAATCGTGGGTACTGGTGTCCCATTGCACCAACTCCCCACACCGGCTCCGCCGCGGCCGCCACTGGTGAACCTCCCTCACCTTCTCTTTCTTGCCGAGCCATAACTTGTTCCGCATCATCCACTGCCGTACCGTCTCTTTGCTGGCTTTGATTCCATGTTTGTCCCGCAGGTACTCCGACGCCAGCGTCGGTCCAAAACCTCGATACACCTCCCGCGACAGAATCTCCATCGCTTGTTGTTGGACCGTCTCCTCGATCCGCCGATGGGATGCTTTTCCCCGCAACCGATGCACCACCGCCTCGTCTCCCCGCCTCCGCAGCTCCCTTACCAACCGCTTCACTTGCCGCACACTTAAACCCAGCTCCTGGCCGGCTTGCTTTTGCGTGATCGCCTTTCCCGCTACTTTTCGCAGCGCCACCAAGCGGTCCCTATCAACTTGCGTCATCAGTAGTTGCCCTTCTTCCATCCCAACAGCCTGACGGCTGTCAAGGGGACATTTCTACTTTGCTCAAAGGGGACATTATCACTTTGCCGCGACAGCCGCTCCCAATGTGTTGGGATTTATTTTTCGTTTATTTTCCATTGCTTGAAAAACTTAACCCGGGAGCTACTCAGCCAGGGCTCCTAGATTCGGAAATGAGGGATCGCTATGAAATTTCCAACTTTATTACTTTGTTTCTCCGGGCTAGCCTTCGGGCAAACCCGGATCGACCTTCGAAGCCAATCGAAAGAGGTCGATTTCAGCCAAGCTACTTATACGCGACCAGTCAAAACAGGCACCGTGCTGTCGGCGATCTGTTCGGTGGGCGAAATGTATTTTAAAACCGATGCCGGCGCCGGGCAGAATATTTATCTCTGTGTGGGCGTCAACACCTGGATGGGGCTCGCGGGTGGGGTCGCCAGCGTTTTTGGGCGTTCGGGCAGCGTGGCGGCTACCGAGGGCGATTACTCGCTGACGCTGCTCTCCGATGTCTCCGCCAAGCAGGGCAACAGCACCATCGTGCAAATGTCCGCCGGCGGTACTCCGGCGGCCAACGACTGCGCCAAGTTTGACGCCAACCGAAACATAGTCAGCGCCGGAGCGGCCTGCGGCAGCGGCGGCGGGGGCAGCGCGAACCTGCTTTCGGGTACCGGTGTCGTTCTCACCGTAGCCGGTTCGAACACCACTGTCGCGGTGGATACGGCGGTGATTCCGTCCTTTCTTTCGGTCCAGACCGTTCTCGCGTTCGGGTCGGTGGCGGCGGCCACCTGCACGGAGCTGTCCATTCCTTTATCCGGCGCCGCCGAAAACAACTCCGTCGCCCCCGG
>JBKJLJ010000974.1:0-3185 GCA_046597015.1 Bryobacteraceae bacterium | reverse complement strand
GGGGCCGCAGCGGCGGACCTTTGTCACTTCGGCAACATCGCTTATCGCTCCGGGCGCTCGCTCGCCTGGGACAACTCGAAGAAGGAGTTTTCGAATGCCGCGGATGCCAACAAGCTGTTGACGCGAGAGTATCGTCGGCCGTACGTGGTCCCTTCGAAGGTTTAACAAGGCCAGTGTTGTGATCGCGACCCCGCCCGGGTTGTCCTCGGCGGGGTCTGCGTGGCGCTGAGCTTCACGACGGATTCGCCCTTCCCGCGATGACAGGGTGTCGTTCTGGCGGGCGGATTGCAGTCTCCGAATGGCAGCGAACGGCCCCATCGTTGATTGCCTCCCTGCGTCATGGGTGATGATCTACATTGCGGCTAGTGCTTTGGCGACTTGTTCTGCCTTGCTGCCAACGCTCGGGATCCGCGTGCGCCAGATCTCTACCATCGACACATCCTCGGCTCCGCTCCGCCCTTCGAGGACGCGGGCGATACAAAGAGCGGATCAGTCCCCTTGCCCCCAGGATAAGGATGGGTATATAGTTCGCAGGATATGAAAGCTCTTTCTTGCCTGGCCTTGGTGTCGGCGATCGTGGTATCAGGCCAAGTGAATACCGCAACGATTGCGGGCACGGTAACGGATCAAAGCAACGCGGCAGTACCCGGCGCGACGGTCGTGGCCCGGAATTTGGCGACAAACTTGGCAACGCGTTCTGTGACCGGCGGAGAAGGGATTTTCGTATTGCCGAATCTGGCGATCGGGCGCTACGCGGTTATGGTGGAAAAAGGCGGGTTTCGGACGGCCACGCAATCTGGGATTTTGCTGGCGGTCGACCAGCGGGCTCGCGTGGATTTCCAACTGCGATTGGGGGATGTCGCAGAGTCGATTAGCGTACAGGGCGACGGGAAGCAGGTAGATACCGAGAGCTCGACCGTAGGACAGGTGATTGACAACAAACGGGTGGTGGAGTTGCCGCTGAACGGACGAAACTTTGTTCAGCTGACGGCGCTGTCGCCGGGGACACTCGTACAGGGAAATAGCCAGTTTACGGGAGAGCCAAATGTTCTGGTGAACGGGAATCGGGGTGGCGCGACGGGTTTTTTGTTTGACGGGGCGGAAAATTTCGAGCAGAACGCGCAGACCGTGCAGATTAGCCCGTCAATTGAAACGATTCAGGAGTTTAAGGTGCAGACGTCGAACTTCGGAGCCGACAGCGGAAGGCAGGCGGCGGTGGTGAGCGTGATTTCGAAGTCGGGGACAAACGAGTTTCACGGCAACGTGTTCGAGTTTTTGCGGAACCGGGTTTTCGATGCGCGGAATTTTTTCAGCGTGGATTCCCGATCGGAGGATCGAAAACGGAATCAGTTTGGCGGTACCTTTGGGGGGCCGATCAAGCGGAACCGGATGTTCTTTTTTGGAGGGTACGAGGGGAATCGGCAGCGGATCGGGGCGGTGCGAAATTCGCTCGTGCCAACCCTGGCCCAGCGGGAAGGAAATATGGTCGGCTTGCCAGCGATCTTTGATCCGGCGACGACGGTGCGAGCGACGAGCAGTCGGGATCCATTTCCAGGAAACGTGATTCCGCGGAATCGGTTAGCACCGCAGGCGCTAGGGATTCTCGACTACATTCCAGGGCCGAACGCGGCGGGAGACCGATTCAATACGACAACGGTGGGAAAGTTGACGAACGATCAGGTGAACATGAAGGTGGACCACCGTGTGACGGACCGGGACAACTACTTCGCGCGATTTACGCGGGATGCGCGGGATGAAACAAGCCCCGGACCGTTTCCGATTCCCGGAGGAGACTTGCAAAACGTGTTGAATTACAACGCGGTAGCAAGCTATACGCGGACGTTTTCGCCGACGATGATTAACGAGTTTCGGGTATCGTATTCCCGGTTTGACTTGAACTTTGATACTACGAGCAAGGGCCTTTCCGTCATCGACAAGCTGGGCATCACGGGCTTGGATGGAAGGAAAAAAGATGGGATTGAAGGGTTCCCGATTTTGAATGTGACCGGTTACGGAAATTTTGGGGATATCGGCATTCGACCGTTGGAGCAGTTCTTTACGAATCGGAATTTCGCGGATACGCTGACGTGGATCCGGGGGAGCCATACGTTGAAGGTTGGGTTTGACGCGAGGCTGTATCGGAGGGCGGCGTTTAACGGGATCAATGCGCGGGGGACCTATTCGTTTACGGGAGTGTTGACGCAAAATCCGGCGCGACCGGGTGGGACCGGGTATGGGCTGGCGGATTTTCTGCTGGGACTCCCGGCGAATGCGGGACGGAATTTTCCTCGGTTGCGACAGGCGGTGAACTGGCAGAATTACAGTTCTTTTGTCCAGGATGACTGGAAGATATCGCGCCGATTAACCTTGAATGTGGGTCTGCGACACGAGTTGAATCCGCAGCCGACAGAGGAGCGGAATCGGATTTCGAGCTTTGATTTCGTGAGCGGGAGACCGATTGCAGCGACGGGGGCGGACGGGAAGATTGACCAGGATGCGTTTATATTCTTTTCCCAGTCAGACTTGGACTACATGGGGGTGGTGAGCGGGCAGTCGCTGGGCTTTCCGGGACGAGCGTTGCGGAAAACGCAATATGGCAGCATGGCACCGCGGTTTGGATTTTCCTACGATGCGTTCGGGAAGGGGAAGACTGTGCTGCGAGGCGGTTATGGGATTTTCTACACGTTAGTGGGCGGGAACCTGAGTACCCAAAGCATCGGGTCAGTACCGTTTTTTCGCGGGGAGACCTTTGCGGGGGATCCGCTAATTCCTTCGTTGACCTTCGCGCGGGCATTTCCGGCGAGCAATACGCCCCCGTTATCGGAGATTTTTGCGTTCCAAAAAGATTTTGCCAATTCCTACATTCAAGAGTGGAGCTTCAACGTCCAGCAGCAGGCGTTTGGCGACACGGTGTTTGAAGTGGGCTATGTTGCCAATAAGGGGACGAAGCTCGACGTAAATTATCAAGCAAATCAACCTTTGGTCCCGGGGGCGGGCGGAATCCAACCGCGACGGCCGTTTCCCAAGTTTTCGACGATCCAATACAACACGACCGAGGGAGCATCTACCTATCATTCGCTCCAGGCAAAGGCGGAACGACGAATGAAGAACGGGATCACGTATCTGGCCTCCTACACCTGGTCAAAGTCGATCTCGATCACCGGAACCAACCAGAACCCCTATAG
>JBKJLJ010000509.1:0-3113 GCA_046597015.1 Bryobacteraceae bacterium | reverse complement strand
CCTCCTACGAAGGCCTCCGCCTTATCCAACCGGTAATCTCTGTCCCCTCCCGCGTCCCCTCCCAGGCCGCCCGCGACCCCGCCACCGGCACCCTGAAAAGCCTCCTCGACGCCTACCCCCTCCCCATCGCCCCGCCCCTCCCCGGCCTCCCCGACGAAACCCCCTACGTCACCAGCTTCTCGAATCCATCCCATCTTGATGCCACCAGCCTCCGCCTCGACCACGCCCTCTCGAACCGCGTCAGCCTCTTCGGCCGCTACCACTACGCCCCCTCGGAAACCCGCGAACGCGGCCGCTTCTCGACGCCCAGCTTCGTCGCCACCCTCCCCGGCAAAACCGAAACCGTCACCCTCGGCTCCACCCAAGTTCTCACCCCCCGCCTAACCAACGATTTCCGCTTCAACTGGAGCCGCTCCGCCGCCGCCCAAATCTACGAGCAAGATACCTTCGGCGGTGCCAAACTCCTCCCCCGCGAAGCCGTCTTCCCCAGCTTCACGGACCCCGCCACGTCGCTCTTCTACCTCACCATCGGTGCCAACGACGAGAACACCATCAGCCCCGGAACCTTCAGCCGCAACTCCCAACGCCAGTTCAACATCGTCAACACCCTCGGCTGGAACCTCGGCACCCACGCCTTCAAATTCGGCTTCGACTTCCGCCGCCTCGCCCCCTCCATCGGCGGCCGCCTCTACAGCAAAACACTCACCTTCCCGTCCATCACGGCGCTTACCACCGGCATCGTCCCCACCGGCGAAGTTCGCCAAGTCGATACCTATCTCGAACCGCGTTATCTCAACACGTCTCTCTTCGTCCAGGACGCCTGGCGCCTCAACGGGCGTCTCACCCTCACGTACGGCCTCCGCTGGGAACTCAACCCCGCCCCCGGCGAAGCCAACGGCAATCTCCCCCTCACCCTCACCGGCATCGATAACCCCGCCACCGCCAAGTTAGCCTCCCCCGGCACCAAACTCTACCCCACCACTTACGGCAATTTCGCCCCCCGCGTCGGCGTCGCCTACCAACCCTTCCGCACCCGCGGCACCGTTCTCCGCGCCGGCTTCGGCATGTTCTACGATCTCGGCTACGCCTTCACCGGCACCGCTCTTACCCCCAGCAACTTCCCCTACTCTCGTATCCGAACCTCCTCCAACCTCCCCCTCAACGATCCCTCGTTCTTCTCCACGGTCGGAGCGCAAACCTTGAATCCGCCCTACCCCCGCCTCTTCGACTACGCGGATAACTACAAGCTCCCCTACACCATGCAGTTCAGCCTCGCCCTCGAACAGCCGATCGGCGTCGCCAACTCCGTCTCGGCCTCCTACGTCGGCGCCGCCGGCCGCCACCTCGCCCGCATCGAAAGCCTCCGTCCCCAGGTCCTCCAAAACCCGCTCTTCACCCGCGTCGATTCCGTCAACAACGGCGGATCTTCTGACTATCATTCCCTCCAGTTACAATTCAAACGCCGAGTAACTCGCGGCCTCCAGGCACTTACTGCCTACACCTGGTCCAAGTCCCTCGACACCGCCTCCGACGAGTCAATTACGAACCTCGCCGCCCCTCTCGCCCGCCTCAATCCAGAAAACGACCGCGGCCCGTCGTCCTTTGACATCCGCCACGCCTTCACCGCCTCAACCAGCTATCAAATGCCCAAAAAGTTCGGCGGCTTCGCTCTCGATTCCATCGTCCGCCTCCGCACCGCCGCCCCGGTCACCGTCGTCACCGGCCGCGACCCCCTCGGCCTCGGCTTAACCAACGTCGCCCGCCCCGACCTCGTCCCCGGCCAACCGCTCTACCTCTACGGCTCCGGCCTCCCCGGCGGCAAACGCTTCAATCCCGCCGCCTTTGACGGAGCCACCCCCCTCGCCCAAGCCCGCCAGGGAACCCTCGGCCGCGGCACCCTCCGCGGCTTCGGCCTTCAACAGGTCGACCTCGCCGCGCGCCGCCGCTTTGCCCTCACGGAGCGCCTCGGCCTCGAACTCCGCGCCGACGCGTTCAACATCTTCAACCACGCCAACTTCGCCAACCCCATCGGCGTCCTGACCAACACAAACTTCGGCCGCTCCACCCAAATCCTCAGCACCGGCCTCGGCGGACTCAATCCCCTCTTCCAAATCGGCGGCCCCCGCTCCATCCAACTCGCCCTCCGGTTACAATTCTAAAAATGGTCCGATCGCTCCTCCTCTTCGCCGCAGCCGCCCTCTGGGCCGCCGACCCTCCGGTCGGCCCCGAAAGCGGCATGGCCAACTTCGCCGCCGGCCCCGATGGCGCCATCTACCTCTCCTGGATCGACCCCCTCGGCCCCGATGGCCACGCCCTCAGGTTCTCCCAATGGAACGGCCAGCGTTGGACCCCCGCCGAAGAGGTCGCCCGCGGCAAACGCTGGTTCGTCAACTGGGCCGATTTTCCCGCCGTCGCCATCCGTGCCGACGGCACGATGTTCGCCCATTGGCTCACCCGGCCCGACGACGCCGGCAAATACGGCTACGGCATCCGCGTCGCCCGCCGCGAAGCCCCCGGCAAGTGGAAGGAGATCGTCGGCAAAAATCTCGATGAAAAGGAAGACTACGCCGGCTTCCTCAGCTTCGTCCCCGATGCCAGCGGCGCCGTCTACCTCGCCCCGCCGCCCGCCCCTCCATCTGAAAGCGAAGGCCCCGAAGGCCATCGCAAAACCCTTCGCTACATCGCCTTCGACGCCCAGGGTCAACCCGGCGGCGATCGCGAAATCGATTCCGACGTCTGCTCCTGCTGCCAAACCGCCGTCGTCAAAACGCCCGACGGTCTCCTCGCCGCCTATCGCGATCATCAGCCCGGCGAGATCCGCGACATCGCGACAATTCGTCTAACCGCCGGAAAATGGTCCGCCTCCCGCACCGCCAACCCCGACGGCTGGAAGATCAACGGCTGCCCCACCGACGGCCCGTCCCTCATCGCCACCGGCCAACAAGTCTCCCTCGCCTGGCTCACCCGCGCCCAGGATCGGCCCCGCGTCCAACTCATCACCTCCACCGACGGCGGAGCCACCTTCGGCCCGCCCGTTCGCATCGATGAAGGCAACCCCCTCGGCCGCCCCGGCCTCGCCGCGGGCGTCATCGTCTGGCTCGAAAAGACCCCCG
>JBKJLJ010000455.1:0-6483 GCA_046597015.1 Bryobacteraceae bacterium | reverse complement strand
GAATACCGGACCAGCGGGGTACATCGAGAGTAAGATACCGCCGACGTGTTTGGTATCGAATTGGTCGAACGCCTTTTTGACTTCGTCGGTTCGCTCGTAGAATCGCACCGTGGCGATGAGGGCGTCATTTTCGGTTTCGAGGGCGGCAGCGCGCAGCAGTTCAACGAAGGCTTCGTGTTTTCGGGTATGGTCTTCGGTTTGGTTCGGCTTCGTCCAGGGGCCGGGGCCGAAAATGTGCTTGGGGTCATCGAAGGCGAGCAATGGGTGGGTGCCCGAATTTCGGTTGACTGGACTTTTGGGTACTGCGGCGTCGCGATCGACGGTGATTTGTTTCTTACCCCGGATGATCGTTTCTTGACGATGCACCCAGCCGAGGAAGGAGCCTTCGGAAGAAATCTCCAATTCCAGGGCGACCTTCTTGGTCTCGACGGAGGGGTCCTCCAGTTGTGATTGCAGATAGGTATCGGCGAAGTTGGCTAACGCTTGTACGAGCATGCGAGGATCTCCTGGCGGGTGGTTTCGTCCGGGATGGCGAGTTCTGGTTGGGTGTCCAGGACACCATTGCGGATTTTGGCATCGAAGAAGATCGGGCGGTTGCCATCCGGCCTGAAAACGATGTCGTAGAGAACTCTGCCCAAGTCGACGTTCAAGCCGGAGAGCGGTTGATCCTGGCTGCTGACGGAAGCAAAGTGGGCAGCAAACTCTCGGCAGCCCAAAGAGGGCCGTTGAAAGCACTGGCCTTTTTCGACTCGGCGGTTGAACATCGCCATGTATTTTGTGGGCTGGTTTTCCGGAGTTGGGTCGTAAACATGGGGATAGGCGTCGATTATATAAGCCACATCTCGGAGTGCAATTGTGTTGCGTTGCGTGACCTCCGGCGAGCCAGCGCCGGCATGGAGAGGGGTGAATGTGGAGGGCTCTCGCATCCATTTTTTGGCATCGTCCGGCGAGAGCTTGCTTTGGACCTCATTGCGGCGAAGCGATATAAACGCGATGGGTTTCAAGATGCTGATGCGAGTGACAACCCAGCGCATTTCTGGGCGCCAACAGATGGCATCGAGGATGTTTCGCGCGGCCGAGGGTGTAGGGGCTTCGGCGGAAACGCGCTCGACCTTGTTTTCGGGGCGCGTCCAACACGCGAGATCGCCGAAGATTTTCACTTGGATCCGTTCTGGCATTGAATCTCCTGTACCATATAAATAACAGACAAGATCAGGATATCCGAGATTGACGAGGTGTCAATAGGAAAAAAGAGTATGTTAGGCTCAGATTGTTCTCTACGCTGCGAGGCGAGGAGTGGATTGAAACATTTAGATGGTGACCCATGCGCGTCTGTATAGGGGGGTCTGGCACCTTCAGCCGATGGAGTCAGACCCTTCTGGAGTGATGCCAAGTTGTGGGTCGTAGAGGCCCTCGCACAATACGAAACATTCTGTGTTTTCAATGGCATAGATAGCGCCGATTTGGCGTGCTCGAATGAAATCTGAATTGGGGAGGTTCACTGTATAGCGTTGGAGTTCCCGAAGACGGGATAGACTGATTCCTGCGAATCGAATGCTCGTTATTAACTTGAGCGCGTCTTCATCGAAGGGAACAAGAACTGGTTTTGAGTCTTCCTCGATCCATTTCACAGTTTGGGCTACGGTTGCGAATTGCATTGCCTTTCGCATGTCCTGAACTCGTTCCGGATCGAGAGAATCCGGTTGGCGGTAAAGTCGGTCGAAGTAGCGTTGAATGACGGCGGGATCGTCCCATTGAGCGTCACCGGCGGCGAGCATGACACGTGTATGGTCACAGGCCTCTCTGTATAGGCCTTTTGGCAGAGTCGCCTGAGAGGGCTCGAAGACAACGAGTCGGCCTGAAGGCTGGCCGTGCTTGGCGGTGAGTCGACCGCCACGGTCACACCGGCCGGCCGCTTGGGCAATCGAGTCAAGGGGGCCCAGGGCTCGCCAGACGACGGGAAAATCCAGATCGACACCGGCTTCGACGAGCTGGGTGGAGACGACCAGACACGATTCATTGTTCTTCAGTTGGGCTTTGATTTGCGCTAGTTGGGAGCGCTTGTGAATAGGGCATAAGTTGTTGGAGAGGTGGAGGGCGGCGCTACGACGGCGAATAATTTGTTTATAGAGCTCTGCGGCGTAGCGTCTCGTGTTGACGATGATAAGGACTTGTGGGGTTTCGGCCAGTTCATCCGCGATTTCCTCGCAAGACATCGGGACAGACCGCCAGTCTGTTCGAACGCGCCGAAGGGCAGCGAACAGTTCCGGGGGATCTGGGATGATCTCGTGAAGCGTTCCTGGTTCCCATCTGGGATCGAGAGGGGAGGTGGGATGCGACTTTTCCAGGCTGGGCTGAGTGGCGGTGGTGAGGACCATGGTGGCTTCCCATTGGTTGGCTATTTGCTGAAGCATGGATAGCGTGCACGAGACGAATTTCCTTGGTAGGGTTTGGATCTCATCGAAGATGACGATGGAACGCGCAATATTATGAAATCGGCGGAGGTCACGCGGTCGATTGGAGAAGAGGCTTTCGAAGAATCGGACGGCGGTGGTGATTACAATTGGTGCATCCCAGTTTTCGGCGGCAGGACAGGAGAGTGGGTTGTTGTAATTGCCTTCTGAACATTCTTGGCCCAACGCGCCTGAATGGTGTTCGAGAATGATGTCGGATCCTAGGGCATCGCGATAGGCGTCGGCATTTTGCTCGATGATCGACAAGAAGGGTACGACGACGATGATGCGACGAATTTGGGGATAGTGTTGGGCGCGGCGCAACGCGAATGCCATGCTGGCGAAGGTCTTCCCGCCGCCTGTTGGGACGGTCAGGGAGAAGAGTTGAGCGGGATGACTCGCGGCGTTGAGGCACGCGGCGAGAACCTGCTGGCGTATCTTTTTGACCGGGCCGTCCTCGCATTGATCGGCTTTGGCTTGGACGGCAAGTAGTAGCTTGGGTAGTAGCTCGAACGGCAGAAACGCTGGGGCGGTGGGGTAGGAACCTTCGGCATGTTCGGCGGTATTGCGGCGGTCGGCATCGATTAGGCAGCTAAAAAGCATTCGGCAATGAACATCGAAATGCAATTCGTCGACAATTGTTAGCTTTCCGAGTAGTTCGGGGTGACCTTTGAAACAAGCGCTCAATTCAGGGAAATCTGCGATAGCCGTTTGCCACAGTGGGTCGATGTGAGCTGACCCAGACTTGACTACGTCGGTCAACTGGGCTTTATCCGGTAGGCCAGCATGATGGCCAAGGATGGCGAACGCGAGATCGGCCGAGGATCCATACTTGTATGAAGCGATGGCTCCGAATTTGGAATGAGGCGCTTTTTTGATCTCGCCTCGAATGAGCTGCTGGAATTCGGGGGTGTATTTACCGAGATCATGGAGAAGGCCAGCTGCGAAGGCTCGACGGGAGAAGTCTTCGGGAGCGCCCGCGGCTTTGGCTAACGCGGCGGCCAACTCCGCTGTGGCCTTCAGGTGATCATCAAGACGCTGCCACTTTGCGCCGATTGCATCGTGCGAATAACCGGACGGATCGGAGTGGGCCCAGAAAGTGGTTCCTCGCATTTTAGTGTAATCGGTATCTTATCAGACCTCATAAGAATAGGTCGGAATTAAGTTTTGTCCCCTATAACTTACCAAGTAGATGATAGGTAACTATCGTGGAAAATCGGATATTGCCCTTGCCTCTGCCATCGAAGCTGTTTTCGGACGGCGGTAGCAGCAGCTGGCAGCAAGATTTGGAGATATCAGCAAGGGGTCTAAAAAACCGGTCTGTGACTAGACACCCAATTGCGGGCTCAAACACAAGCATTCGTCCCGACGATTGAGTTGGAAATTCGTTCGCCGACTCCCAAACAAAGAAGGGCGGCAAAGGTTTTTTCGTCATGCCGCGATTCATAAACGCGTATTCTGGAGGGAGCTTGAGAACCTTATAAAGCGGCACGCCAAACTGGGTGTATTCCTCACGACCTCGACATTTACGAAGGATGTGTCGGAATGTTGGGAGAGGTGCCAAAGAAGATCGTCATGATTGATGGCGAAGCAGCTTGCTTCGCTGTTAGGTACGCTTCGGGGCTACTCTTGGTAATTTTGAGAGCATAAAAGCCCAAGGCTAAAAAAGGTTAAAACCGAGTAAAGCCCGTCGGGATGCGCGAATGCTCTAGGGCCGTTTCTGTGCGGCGTGAAAGATTCGCCAAATCTCCTTGGCCTGGCCGTTGACGCGGTATACGCCAATGTAAGGCATGGGCGGAAACAAAAGCTCTCGTGTCCTCTCGATTGAACCTGGCCGGCAAACATAGGTTGCGCTTTTCAAGGCTCGGATTTTCAAAGAGCTTATGTAGGGTTGGCTGGCGATACTCCGGACGGCGCTCTTTCAGATAATCGTCGATGCTCTGCATGTCCGCAGCGGCTGGGGGCGTCCAGCGGATGTGCATCATCTACTATGAGTTGAGCATCTGCCCAAATTGGGCGTCCATCTCTTCTTGCTCGATGAACTCGCCTCGGTCAGCGTAGGCTTTGCCTTCGAGCACGGCGGCCCGGAACTGCTCATCTTGGTCCAGAATGCGCAAGGAGGCGTCTTGCAGCAGTTGGCCGGCGTCGGTCTTGCCGTCACGGAGGGCAATCTGCGCCAACTGCGCTTCTTGTTCCGGGGTAAAGTGAAGTTCCATCGTTTTGACTCCAGCTCCATCCAGCCTACCGAAAATGCGAGTTCTTGTCACGATTCTCAAGTCTGGCAGGTAAGCAACAATCGCGGCCGTTTGCCGTCTCGCCGCTGGAATCTTTAGAAACACGTCCATAGTCTATGCTGGGGGTTCATGCTTGGGAAGGGCGCCAACCTTGGTGATCAGCGTGCTCCACGATGGGCACGGTCCTGCCTGTTCGGTTCGCGCCGCCTTTGCGGGGAATGATGTACTTTGCGCGGCCACCCGGTGTATCCGGCAACTGATTTTCTCGGACGCCCGCGAAAGCGTATAGCCTCAAACGGCTGGATCAGGACTATTTCGAGAACCTCGAGCGCAAACTATTGAAGTCTCGCTTCCGCCTCACGGCTGAAGTACTGTTCGGCATTCGCCCTGAAGTCCGCCAGAGAGGTAAACTGCTTATCCGCAGCACTTGTGATTCTGCTCTGATCCTTCCGGCTCAAGCCGTGCTCAAAATCCTCGTGAACTATTGCACTTCTGAAGGGAACGAGGTTCCGCTGGAACTCCAAACAGTAAAGCGCAGCGAGTCTGGCGTTCGCATTGTCTCTGACCCCGTACAGAAAAATCGGGCGAGGAAGAACGTCAAAGCGCCAATCAACTTCAAGGTCGTCACGTTCCGGTATGGGCAGGAATTGTGGTTGCGGACGGTAGCGAACCAGCGTGCTCTTGATGAATTCGCTCAGCATCTCGTTGAAGAGATTTTGAACGACCTCCCGTTTGAACGCCTGCATGTTGCTCACCTTGGCGACGGTCTGAGCGAATTGCAGAAGCGCCGGGTAAATACCCTCCGGTTTGGTTTCCATCACCAGCCGGCCTCCGTCCTCGACGACACCGTTTTCTGACAAGATTCGTCCTAGAATCTTTCGCTTGGTGGGCGTCTCAATGTCATATGAATAGGACAAGCGCATCAAAGTAAGACCATGATCGCTGATGCGGATGGGTGTTGAGGGATTGGCCGGAAGATCGAGAAAGATGTCAATCATGTCGCCGTCTTCGTGAAACAGGGGCGCGAGAACTTGCAAAATTCCCGGACGCCTCTCGCGAAACGCAACGTGACTGTTGAACTCGAACTTTAGTGTTTCTAGAATATCCATCATTCACCCCCGCTCTGAAAGGGAAGACTGGACCGAGCGGCTCTATCCGGGAAGTGTTTCTTCGCCTCGACAGAATCTAAGTTTATCAGTTTCACAAAGACCTGGACGGCTTCCTCGAAGCAGGCATAGTCGGTCGTGGAGATCGCGTCCTTCTCGGGTTTCAAGCCGGCGCTGATCGCTGCTTCTGATGCCCTGTGAATGTGATATCCCCAATGAGGGTGCTTGGGGTCAAACGTGCCGCTGAAGATTCCATGTTGGCCGTTGCATCGCAGCAGAGTGAGCTCACCGCTTCCGTCCTTGGGATCGTAAAGGAGTCCGATAGAGAAGTTCTCCGGGAAGTCATCGCTGCGGCGGAGAAATGCGGCGAACTCACCGGGACGCCCTTCCGCGATGAGCTTCATTTCATTCCGCCAAAAGGCTCCAACGAGTCGAAGTTCCCGTTTGGGTGGCTCCGAGAGCTTCTTCGGGCACGAGATCAAATCGTCGATGTCATTCTGGCTCTATGGCACGCTTCGAGGCTACTCTTGGTATTTAGGCTTTGTAACGATTGTATCGGTCCCAGGATCGGCGGGGGAAGATGGCCCCTGGGTGTCCAGCGACAGTAGAGTTCGTTGCGTTCGGTTAGTTGATGCGATCGCCGACGGCGGTTACGGCGCCGTTGTTGTTGAATTCGCCAACACGCGTGAC
>JBKJLJ010000403.1:0-3458 GCA_046597015.1 Bryobacteraceae bacterium | reverse complement strand
AACAGGGCAAGCTCGTCAGTCCAGAGGCGTCCAAGAACATCCTCGACATTCTGCGCCGTCAGCAATACACCGATGGCATTGGCCGCCACGATCCGCATCCCGTCGCCAGCAAAAGCGGTGCGCTGGATGCACTGCGGTCGGATGTCGGGATTCTTTACGGCAAGACGGCGAAGATTGCGATTGCCATCACGGTCGACGGCATGCCGAAGACCGATTACAGCCCGGACAACATCGGCAATATTTTGATTTCTCAACTGACGGCGCAGATCGTAGCAAAGCTCGGTCCTCTCGATTCATTACAATAGGGAGATGAAGCGGCGCTCAATTCTATTTGTGTGCATTGGCAACGCTTGCCGCAGCCAAATGGCGGAAGGGTTTGCTCGACATTACGGCAAGGACGATTTCGATGTGTCGAGTGCGGGTCTCATGCCGACGAGCACGGTGCCTCTGCTGACCCGCCGGGTGATGCTGGAAAAGAACATCCCGATCGACGCGCAATACCCGAAAGGGGTTGAGCTGTTTCGGCAGCGGCCCTTCGACGTGATCATCAACATGAGCGGCAGCGCGTTGCCGAATGGCATGATTGGCCCGATCGATGAGTGGGTGGTGACGGATCCCTATGGGCGGGGTGAAGGCGAATATCGGCAGGTGCGGGACCACCTGGAAGGTCGGGTGATGCGGCTCTTGATTCAGTTGCGGGGGCGGCCGCCGGCTCCGGCGGAGGCGAGGCCAGAGCCCCGTCCCGGTCGGATTAAACTCCGTGGCGTATAGGTTGACAAACCTGCCATTCCCCTGCTAAATTCAGTGTTTGTAACGCACTGTGCGGATGTGGCGGAATTGGCAGACGCGCTAGATTCAGGTTCTAGTACTCGCAAGGGTGTGAAGGTTCAAGTCCTTTCATCCGCACCATAAGCTTTAACACTGCCATCAAAAAGGGGCCCTCTCGGGCCGCTTTTTATTCGCCTGGAGGCATCGCTTCCAGGAAGGTCTTTAACCGGTGACTCCGGCTCGGATGCCGCAATTTTCGTAAGGCCTTGGCTTCAATCTGGCGGATCCGCTCCCGCGTCACCGCGAAATACTGCCCCACCTCTTCGAGCGTATGCTCGCTGCCATCCTGCAGGCCGAATCGCATCTTGATAATCTTCTCTTCGCGCGGGCTCAGGCTCTTCAGCACTTCCGCCGTCTGCTCCCGAAGGTTCAAATTGATCACCGCTTCCGATGGCGACGCCACCCGCCGGTCGATGATGAAATCGCCCAAATGCGATTCGTCCTCTTCGCCCACGGGCGTCTCCAGCGAAATCGGCTCCTGGGCGATTCTCATCACCTTGCGAACCTTGCCCACCGGCATTTCCAGGCGCTTGGCCAACTCGTCCGTATTCGGCTCCCGGCCTAACTCCTGCTGCATCATCCGCTGCGTCCGCACGAGCTTATTGATCGTCTCGATCATGTGCACCGGAATGCGAATCGTGCGCGCCTGATCCGCAATCGCCCGGGTAATTGCCTGCCGCACCCACCACGTCGCGTACGTCGAAAACTTGTAACCGCGCAAGTAGTCAAACTTATCCACGGCCTTCATCAGGCCAATGTTCCCTTCCTGAATCAGGTCCAAAAACTGAAGCCCACGGTTCGTATACCGTTTGGCGATCGAAACCACCAACCGGAGATTCGCCTCCACGAGTGACTTCTTCGCCACCCCGGCTTCGGCATCCCCCCGGTCGAGCAGGTTCAACGTCCGCCGCAGGTCCGTCGACGTCGCCCCGCACTCATCCACGAGCCCCTGCAACCGCGTCGACAGAGCCTTTAACTCTTTCCGCAGTTCCTTCAACGCCTCGGCCATCGCCGGGTTCGTTTCGAACTCTTCAGCTTGGCGCTGCGCCCGGATAATATCCTGCTCAATCGGCCGAATCTGATCGAGCGCCGTCCGCACCCGATTCGCCAGTCGACGAAGTACCAGGGAACTAAACGGAATCTGTCGAATCGCTCGTGAGATCTTCACGAGTTGCCGGCCCAACTGCATCCGCAGCGTTCGATACGGCTTCGGCTTGGTCGCCCGCGGCGTCAATGCCAACTTCTGCCGAAGGCTCTGCGCCAGATTCGCATCGGCTTCGATCGTGGTAAACGTGGCAAACAGGTCGTTCTGCTGCCGCAGCAGATCCTCTTCGTCCTCATTGAAATCGTTTAAAGTTAAAGCGTCCCTCAGGGGCAGCGTATTCGATTCAATATCGGACCGAACATACTGGAGCTCGCGAATCACCAGCGCCGAACGGGACAACGTCTTGTTGATCACCCGCTGGCCCCGCTCAATCCGCCGAGCTAACTCGATCTCCCCATCCCGGGTCAGCAGCGGAACCGAACCCATCTCGCGCAGGTACATCCGCACCGGGTCGTTCGTCTTGTCCGCAAACTCCGCCGCCGCCAACTCGGCGTCGGTGATTTCATCCTCGTCGCCAATCTTCTTGCCAAAAACGAGCTTCGGCTCCTCGAGCAGATCGACCTCTACTCCTTCCAACTCCGCAAGAATATCTTCCAGGTTTGCCCCGGTTGCTAGATCGTCCGGTAGGACTTCATTGACGTCGTCGTAGAGCCGGTAGCCCTTCTCCTTTCGTACGTCCACGAGGTGTTTTGCTCGGCCAAAATTCTTTTCTACTGCCACAGGAACCCCAACGAGTGCACCCATTAGTCTACAACACGCCGTCAGGCCTTCTCTTGCCTTTCTAGCGCGTATATCTCCTCTGTCATCGCCAAAGCCTCCGCCATCGAACTGGTTTGCTCCAACGTGCGAATATGACGCTTCAAATCATTGATCCGCGCACGCCGTCCGACCGCCGCGAATTGCGCCAGGCAGGCTGCTGCTTGCATCATCTCTTCTTGTTCGTCTGCTGTTCTATCGGCGAAAACCAGCCCCGCCATTAGGGTTTTCTCCGGAGTACTCAAATGCTCCTCCAAAAGGGAGAACTCCAGCGGACCCTCCGCCGCCTGCCGCAACACCTTCTGCCACATCGGCCACGCCGGCGAACTCGTCAACGCAAAATGCTCCAATCGTTCATCGTCCAGCAAAACCGGGGCCGCAAATTCGCAAATCCTCGGCGATTGCAGCAGCAGTTGCAACAACACCCTCTCGGCCGGCGAAAGCTCCAACGCCGGTGCCGACATCCGTTGCTCGGTCCGTTGGACCGCCATCCGCCGAAATTGATCCAGCAACATCGCCTGGTCCACTCCTAGCCGATTCGCCAACTCCGCCGCCAGCGAAGCACGTTCCATCGGGTCCTGCACCCGCCGAATCGCCGGCAGCAAAAACTCAAGCGCCTGCACCTTCCCCTCGGCACTCTTCGTATCGAACCGCTGCTGCGCCCGCCCGGCCAGCCAATGAAAATAGTTCTGCGCCTTGTCGATCCGGCTCACGTACGCCTCCGCCCCGTGCTCGGCCACATACTCATCGGGATCCAACCCACCCTCCA
>JBKJLJ010000498.1:0-5342 GCA_046597015.1 Bryobacteraceae bacterium | reverse complement strand
TGATCGTATTCCGGATCGAATCCCGGGTCTCACCCGGCAAGCCAACGATGAAGTCGGCGTGGATCGTCAAACCCAGTTTATGGGCGTTGGCGGTGAATCGGCGCGCCATATCGATCGTCGCGCCCTTCTTGATGTTCTTCAGGATCTGCTGGTCGCCCGACTCGTAGCCGACGATCATCAGACGGCCGCCGGCGTCTTTCATCGCCTTCAACGTATCGAAGTCGGTCGTAACGCGGGAAGTGCAGGACCATGTGATCCCGACCTTTCCCAACTCGTTACATAAGGCGATAGTCCGGGCTTTCTGGTAGTTGAAGGTATCGTCGTCAAAGAAGACTTCTTTCAGCCCGGGGAAATTGTCCTTCACCCAGCGGACTTCATTGACTACGTCGTCGACCGAACGCAACCGCCACCGGTGACCCGAATGCGTCTGTGGCCACAAACAGAACGTGCACTGCGCCGGACAGCCGCGCGAGGTGTACAGCGCCACGTACGGATTGTGCAAAAACGGCACGTTATACCGGCGGAAATCCAAATCGCGCTTGTAAACTTTGGAAGCCCACGGCAACTCATCGAGGTTCTCAATCACCGCCCCATCGGGGTTGTGCATGAACGAACCATCGGTACGCCGGAACGAAACGGACGGAATTTCTTCCAGCGGCGTACCCTTCGCGTAGGCCACAATCGCGTGGTCGAACTCTTTCCGCACAATAAAGTCGATCGCCGGAGCGATCCGCAAAGACTTTTCTGGCTCAACGGTAACCGGAGGCCCGACGAAAGCGACTTTCAACTTGGGGTTGAGGTCCTTCATCATCTCAGCCATCTGCACGTCAACGTGGAAACCCGGCGTTGAGGTGAACAAAACCAACAGTTCAAACTCCTTCGCCATCTCGACCGTTTGTTCGATCGAAATCCCGTGAGGAGGAGCGTCTACCACCTTACTATCGGGCAACATGCCGGCGGGATAGCAAAGCCAAACTGGATACCAGTACGACTCGATCTCACGCGTAGCAGGCCAGCGCGAGCTGGCACCACCGTCAAATCCTTCAAAAGAAGGAGGATTTAGAAAAAGCGTGCGCATAGAACCTATCTTCTAAGGTACGGCAACCGGCACCGGAATAACAACTGCCGATTAGTAAACAGTCGGAACGGGTCAGTGATTGGTCGCTACAGCAACTTCAGCGGCGGGTGGATCTCCGCCTGGTTGAAAGTTGGAGTAGTTGATCAGCAGTTCCGCCTTGCCCGCGATTCTGGTCTCAATCACTGACTGCACCCGCGTCGGCAGCGCCACTCCCTTATGCACGGAGTAGTACCGTGTGAAGGAAACTTTCTTCAGAAACACAGGCGACGGAGATTTCGAAAACTCTCCCTGCTCCCGGATCGGCAGGGCCAACTCCTCGTCGATCCACAGTTCCCCTTTATACAGTCCGACTCGCTTCTTCCGCGGGGACACTTCATAGATATGAACCCGCCGCCCTTCCTGTTCGGCCATCCGCTTAAACTTGAACTTGTAGTTCTGCTCGTTGATGCCGGATTCGAGCGGCTTGGCGCTGTTCTCCTGCTCCCCCGCCAGATATCGAGCGATCACGTGTTTCTTCACGGTGTCGTCACCGGTGATCGACTTCACGGCAAATGCCACCAGGCCGTTCTTCGCCACGTAGCGCATCCCAGTCAAATGGCCGACCTTGCCGAGCTTCGGCAGACGAGCATCGAAGTCCATCTCCATTTGCAAGTCGCGCGTCTGGTCGGCTTGCCGTCCGTTCGCTTCGAAGTAACGCTGCAAGATATCTTGGGCGGAAAGTGCGGGAATGAAGAACAGGACAATGAAAATTGGTCGGAGAACCAAACGCTACCTCGAACGAAAATAATTTCCTTATTATACCAACCGTCGCCGCTACCCCGAGCGCTATGCTGGACTATGCGATTCGTTGGCGCGGCCGGTCTGCTGGGCCTGTTCGTACTCGGCTGGGTGGTCGCCGGTTGGTGCGGTCTCCATCAGGACGAAGCGCTCTTTCTCAAGGCGATTGACGATCCGGCTGGTTGCGCCTTCTCGATCTTCCAAGGCAAGGTCGCTCTCATGATCATGCCCTACGTCGGCACCCTTAAGTCGGCGCTTTACGTCCCCTACCTCAAGTGGGTCCCGCTTAGTCCCTTCGCGGTTCGCCTGCCGCTACTGTTGGCGCTCATCGCCATCGCCGGGCTCTCGCTCCGCTGCTGGCTGGGCTTCGGTTCCGTTTCGGCCGTCGCCCTCACCGCGGTACTCTTTATCGCCCATCCGCTTTTCGTCTTGCCGATCGTAATGGATTGGGGCCCGGTCGGCCTGCAACTACTGCTTTGCACGCTTCTGTTCTTCGCCGTCCGCCGCAATCTGCTCTTCGCCGCCGGGCTGCTGGCGGGCCTGATGATCTGGGACAAAGCGGTCGCCATCTGGGTTTTGGCCGCGATCGTTGCGGCGGCGGCGATTTTCTACCCCACTCGCCTGCGCCGCTTTTTCCATTGGCGCGTCGCGGTTGGTCTCGTGCTCGGAGGCGGGCCTTATCTGTACTTTCGCTGGAAGGTTCCGCAGGCGATGAGCGACCTGCGAGTCGAACTCGCCCCGGCCGAAATCTGGCCCAAGTTACTCGCAGCTCGCAGCTCCCTCGACGGCTCTGCCATGCTCGGATTTCTGTTTCCGGTCGACGCTCCACCCCTGCTGTACGGCATTCTTGCCAGCGTCGCGGTGCTGGCAATCGGCGGCGTGGCGCTTCGGCGGCGGCTGCCCGCGTTTTTCTGGACCGCCACGACACTGGCTCTTGGAGCGATGATGCTGACCGGAGGCGCCGGCGGCTCCATCCATCATCACGTTCTGGTGTGGCCTCTCCTCGCGGCTGCCGCGTGCTCGACGCTAGCCGCGCTCGCCCTTCCTCGCTGGGCCGTGGCAGGTGCCCTTGCGTTCTTTGCCTTCTCGCAGATCTCGGCCTGGGTTCCCTATTTTCAGGCCGCCGCCCACGGCGCGCGTCGCGAATGGACCGACGTCACGACGCTAGTCGCGGTCGACCTTTCCCGCCCCGGCGCCTGTCCCGGCGGTATCTTTGCGCTCGACTGGGGGCTGACCGACAACCTGACCGCCCTCGGTCACGGCCGCTATCGCATGCGCATGGCCGCTGACGATTGGTGGCGCCCCGAACTCCCGGCCGATCAAAAGGCTGGCGTCGCCGCTCGCGCCGCCGACCCCAGCGCCTGTTTACTCGAATGGGCCGACGGACCGCCGTATTTTTCGAGCGTCCGCTCCGCTGCCGATGCCGCGTTGCGCGAGCGCCCGAGCCGCGTCTTTCTGGATCGCCGCAAGCGCCCCATGATTCGCCTTTTCGGCCCGGCGTAACGCGAAAACATCCGGAGGCTAGGACTGACGGAGCGCTTCATGGCCGGGTGGTGATGCCGCGGATCCGCAGTTGGGGCTCGATGGTGATTTGCTGGAAAGCGCGGTCGGGCTGCTTGATGCGTTGGAGGACTAAGCGGGCGGCCTCTTCGCCGATGGCGTAGTTGTGTTGCGTAATCGTCGTGATCGGAGGGTGGAAGAGATCGAGCCAGTCGTAATCGTCAGAGCTGGCGCATTCGACATCTTCGGGGCAGCGGAGGCCGGCTTCGCGGATGGCGCGGAGGGCTCCGGCGAGCATCGGGAAATTGACGGCGACGATGGCGGTGGGACGGGCGGGGAGGTTGAGCAGGTCCTTGGCGGCCTTGTAGGCGGAGGCCTCGCTCCAGTCTCCTTCCACGACGAGTTCCGGGCGGGCTTTGATGCGATGGCGGCGCATGGCCTTCTTCCAGCCTTCGACCCGTTCGGTGACTGTGGAGAGCGAGTGGTGGCCGAGGAGCATGGCGATATCGCGGTGGCCCTTGGCGATGAGATGGTCGAGGATGAGCTGGGTTCCTTTGACGTTGTCGGCAGTGATGGAGTCGGCGGCGAAGCCTTGGGGGAGGCGGCCGACGAAGACGACGGGGCGGCGGGCTTCGACCATGCGGCGGACTTCGGATTGATCGCCGGCGGCGATATAGATGAGCAGGCCGTCGATGAGTTTGGAGCGGAAGACGCCGAGGTAGCGGGCTTGTTCTTCGACGTGGTCGTAGGAGCTGCCGAGGATGAGGGAGTAGCCTTCGCGGCGGAGCGTATCTTCGACGCCCTGGACGACGGTGGCGTAGAAGGGGTTGCCGATGTCGGGGATCAGCATGCCGATGGTTTGCGTGTTGCGGGTTTGGAGGCTGCGGGCGACAGCGTTGGGGGTGTAGTCGAGTTCGAGGACGGCTTTTTCCACGCGGGCGGTAAGTTCCGGGCTGACGAAGGCCGATTTGTTCATGACGGAGCTAACGGTATAGGTGGAAACTCCGGCGCGTTTGGCGACGTCATAGATGGTCGGCATGCTTCCTGGCATTATAGCGAGGTGAGGGATTTTGCATGGAATGTCTCCTAGCGGCGATTGCGGATGACTTTACCGGCGGCTCGGACCTGGCGGGGATGCTGTGCGAGCGCGGGGTAAAGACGCTGCTGTTGTTTGGGGTGCCGGAGTCGGTGGCGGGGTGGAAGGGGCGGTATGAGGCGGTCGTCGTCTGCTTGAAGACAAGGTCGGTTCCGGCGGGGCAGGCCCGGGAGATGGCAGTGGCGGCGTATCAGGCGGTACAGCCGCTGTGGCCGCGCCAGACCCTTTTCAAATACTGCTCCACCTTTGATTCGACGCCGCGGGGGAACATCGGCCCGGTGACGGAGGCTCTGTTGGGGGCGACGGGGGGCAACTTTACGGTGCATTTGCCGGCGCTGCCGGTGAACGGGCGGACACAGTATTTGGGGCACTTGTTTGTGAACGGGGTCCTGCTGGATGAGTCGCCGCTGCGGGACCATCCGCTGAACCCGATGACGGACGCGAATCTGGTGCGGTGGCTGGGGTTACAGACGGACCGGAAGATCGGGCTGTTGGCTCTGCGGGATGTGCGGGGGGCGCTGCGCGAGAGGGCAGAGGATTTGCAGACGGCGGGGGTGGAGATGGCGCTGGTGGATGCGGTGGAGAATTTGGATTTGGAGTTGGCGGGGGAGGCGTTTGCGGATCTGCCGTTACTGTGCGGGGGGAGCGGATGGGGCGTGGCGTTGCCGGGGGTTTGGCGGCGGCGGGGATGGTTGAGCGGGGCGGAGGAGACGGAGGCGGCGGTGGACGTCAGCGTGCCGACCGCGATTTTGGCGGGCAGCTGTTCGGCGATGACGCTGCGGCAACTGCGGTTATTCTCCGCGCCGCAACATACGGTGGACGTAGCGGGGTTGTTGCGGGATCGGGAGGGGGAGTTGGTGAGATTGCTGGCGATGGAGGGGCGGCCTCTGG
>JBKJLJ010000386.1:0-6506 GCA_046597015.1 Bryobacteraceae bacterium | reverse complement strand
ACACCTTGCCGCATGCTTTGCAGTGGAAGTGATGATGGTGAGCTTTGCCGGCCAGTTCGTAGCGGGCAGATTCTCCCGGCAGTTCGACGGTTGTCAGCCAGCCCTCTTCAACGAGAGCCTTGATATTGCGGTAAACCGTAGCGATGCCGACGCCCTGCTGATCGGTCGCGGCAAGCTCAAGCACTTCGTTCGGGTTCAACGGCCGATCCGCTAGGGCAAACGCCTCGCGAATCGCCCGACGCTGCCGAGTATTGCGGTTCTGGGAACTATCAGAAGAGGGCATCACCGGCCTCAAATTACCGAAATCGCGCCGTGGTCATCGCAATGCCCATCGTGCGGGTGGTGAAGATGACCGGCGACGAGGTAGTCGACGTGATCACCATGGGGCACCGCCTCGTGGCCGCAATCGGGCCCATGGACATGCGCGCTGTCGTGGGCACCGCACTCGTGGCCGGGCGTGCAGTCGACCGGATTCGCCCCAGAGAGGCCGATTACGTGCTCATCGACATGGCCGTCGTGGAGATGATGCAGATGGCCATCGTGCAAATAGTCGACGTGGTCCTCGTGTTGGACGGCAGTATGACCGCAACCGGGTTCGTGCTGGTGGTCGTGACTTGGATGGGTATTACAGGAAGACATAGAGAGTTACTCCTTAGTTATAGTAAGAGAACGGAATCGGGATAAGTCTGGCCGGCCCTCGCTAGCGTGCGCAAGAGCATTGAAAAGAAGGTCGGCGACGTGCTGATCGGCCAGGCCGTAAAGGATATGCTTGCCGTTCCGGCGCCGCGAAACCAAGCCTTCATTGCGGAGAACGCGGAGCCGTTGAGAGATCGTGGATAGGTCCTCCCCCTCGGCGGTCGCCATCTCTGTCACACACGCTTCGCCCTGTCCCAGCAATGTTAAAAGACGAAGCCGCGGCCCGTCCCCCATGGCCCGGAAAATGCCCGCGGCACGTTCAATCGCGCCCGGCTGTACCAGCGCCGCCCGCTGCCGGGAAAGGTGGTCTTGCGGAGCACAGGAGGGGTCAATCACTTTCGGCATAGAACACTTGTACAACTATTCAAGTGTAATGGTAGCCGCCCGGTCCTCGCCTGTCAAGCGCAATGCGGCGTGTGTTACTCTGAAACAGTTTTCCGATTTCTCAACTTCCATGAAACGCGCACTCATCACCGGTGTAACTGGCCAGGACGGTTCCTATCTCGCAGAGTTTCTTCTGCGTAAAGGTTACGAGGTCCACGGCATCAAAAGACGCTCGAGCAGCTTCAACACGGGGCGGGTAGATCACGTCTACACCGACCTCCACGAGCTCGGCAACCGCTTCTTTCTTCACTTCGGAGACCTCTCCGACACCAGTAGCCTCTGGAAGCTCTTGCACGAGATCAAGCCCGACGAAGTGTACAACCTGGCCGCCCAGAGCCACGTGCGCGTGAGTTTCGACATCCCCGAAAGCACCGCCGACATTACCGGAATGGGCGCTGCGCGCCTTCTCGAAGGCATTAAGCAAACCGGCCTCGGCGATACCTGTCGCTTTTACCAGGCTTCCTCGAGTGAAATGTTCGGCGCGGCGGATCCGCCCCAGCACGAAGGTACGATTTTCCACCCTCGGAGTCCGTACGCGTGCGCCAAGCTGTTTGCTCATTGGCTGACGATCAACTACCGCGAAAGCTACAACATGTTCGCCGTCAGCGGCATTTTGTTCAACCACGAATCTCCCCGCCGGGGCGAGACCTTCGTCACCCGGAAAATCGCTCGCGCCGTCGCCCACATTAAAAACGGGATGCAGGACAAGCTTTATTTGGGCAACCTCGACTCCAAACGCGACTGGGGCTTTGCTAAGGAGTACGTCGAGGCGATGTGGCTCATGCTCCAACAGGAGAAGCCTGACGATTACGTGATCGGCACCGGCGAGACCCACACAGTGCGAGAGTTCGTAGAAGAGGCGTTTTCTCATGTCGATCTCGACTGGCAAAAGCACGTCGACTTCGATGCTCGTTACTTGCGTCCAGCCGAAGTGGACGCCCTTCTGGCGGATCCGTCGAAGGCGAAAAAGCTTATGGGATGGGAACACCAGACCGGATTTAAGGAATTGGTAAAGCTAATGGTCGACGCGGAAATGAATTCGATTGCCGAGCGGAAAGCAGGCATCACCTCGGCTGTTGGCATCGACGGCTAGACCTGCAGCGTTCCTGCGGAAAGCGAAATCTTTATGTTGGACCTTACCAAGAAGAGAATTGTTGTCACCGGCGGAGGAGGCTTCCTCGGTTCCTTCGTCGTCGATGCCCTCAAGGCCCGCGGATGTGAATCCGTGTTCGTCCCCCGGAAGCGGGACTACGACCTGACAAGGATGGACGGAATCGAGAGAATGTTCGCCGATGCGCAACCGGAAGTGCTCTTTCACTTGGCGGCCGTAGTCGGGGGCATCGGGGCAAACCGGATCAACCCTGGTTCGTTTTTTTATGAAAACGCGATTATGGGGATTCAGCTGATCGAAGCCGCCCGAATTCATAATGTCGAGAAGACTCTCATCGCGGGTTCCATCTGCGCCTATCCGAAGTTCACCCCGGTGCCGTTTAAAGAGGAAGATCTGTGGAATGGCTACCCGGAGGAAACCAACGCTCCGTACGGCGTGGCCAAGAAAGCGCTGCTCGTCCAGAGTCAGGCCTATCGGCAGCAATACGGGCTGAATTCGATTTTCGTGATGCCGGTCAACCTCTATGGCCCACGCGACAACTTCGATCTGCAGTCCTCTCACGTGATTCCGGCTCTGATCCGGAAGGCTCTGGAAGCAAAAGAAGCCGGAGTCGACGAATTGGTAGGCTGGGGCGACGGGTCGCCGACGCGGGAGTTCCTTTACGTTGAGGACGCCGCCGAAGGGTTGATCACGGCGGCCGTTGGCTACGACGGCGGGGAACCGGTAAATCTGGGCAGCGGTTACGAGATCAGTATTAAGGATCTAATGGAGATGGTCGCGAGTCTGTGCGGATTTGACGGGCGAATCGTTTGGGACACCGCCCAGCCGAATGGCCAACCGCGTCGGTGTCTGGACACAACCCGAGCGGAATCTTATTTCGGCTTCAAAGCGCGTACTAGCCTGGAGCAAGGATTACAAAAAACAATTGACTGGTACAAGGAAAATCGACCCCGACCTGTGGCAGTCTAAGTGGTGAGAGGCCCCTTCTCCTCGTAGACATGACGCGGGCTAGGTACATCCAGATCAGCAACGGGGTTGGTTCCGGTAACGTCGGCGACGAGCTGATGGCGCAGGAGTTTTGGAAGCTGTTGCCGGCAGGCGTCGTTCTGGATGTCCCGGTCCTTCCGGATGCAGCCCGTTATCGGGGCACCTACCCCAAGCCTCATCGCTATGTCCAGTTGGCCGATTGGGCGATTGGGCCCGATGTTCCCGGTCTACTCGTCGGCGATACTCCGGTAGCCGAGTTCGAAGGACTTGGCTACCCATTGGGCACGGTCGGGCCCTCCCTGAGCGCGTTCCAGAGCAGGGGTCTGCCTGTCGACGCAATTGCAGTTGGGGTTGATCGACTCCACACCGTGGAGGGTCGCCGCCTCTTTGCTCAGCACTACGCGGCAATTCGTTCATGGACGGTGCGCTCTTCGGCTTGCCGGGAAGCGTTGCTGGACCTCGGCGTGGCCGAAGCGCGGATCCGCGTCGCAGCTGACCTAGCTTGGCTTTTTGTGCCCAATCATGAGAAAGACCAATGGGCATTCGACCAGTGGAACGAACTCGGGATTCATTTGGCCCAACCTCTGCTTGTCGTGAACACCGTGCACCACGGCAACTCCACCGATCAGTCTCAAAAGCGCACTCTAGCCAGCGCCCTGGACAGGTTGGTTCGCGACGGTGGCTATCAAGTGGCCTTCTTGAGCAACGAAACCCGATTGGGCCCTCACTTCGATACAGGTGCCGTGGCCGACCTTCGGATGCTCATGGAGCAGCCGTCCGTCGAAGTCCCCGTCGCCTACTACTCTCCCCAAGAAATGGTGAGCTTGCTCCGGCCGGCAACTGCGGTGCTTACGCAGCGGTATCATATGGCGATCCAGGCCATCTTGGCCGAGACGGTCCCCGTCTGCTTACAAAGGGGACAAAAGCTCTCCGGGCTGGCGCAGGAGTTTGGCTTGTTGGATTGTTCTATCGACAGCGACGAGATCGTGGCTCAGGTCAACCGGTCGGCCGCCCGGCGTACGGATCGGTTACGGGACGTGAAGGTGACCCGCGAAGCCAATCGGCGGCGGGCCAAAACTGCGTTGAGCTTTTTCCGGGAGTATGCCGTCGCAGATCGGCGGCGTACTCGGGGACCCGCGGTGCCCCCCAAAAACCCTGGAATCGTCGTGATTCACATGGGTGGGCTGGGAGATCTGGTTCTTGCTGCCTCCCTCCTCCGCTCCCTGCGCCTTCGCTATCCGAAGTCCGCCATTTCCTTGCTCTGCCGCGCTGCCTTCGTCGGACTCAACGATCTCCTTCCCGTTCCGGCGGATCATGTGGTTCCGGTGTCGTTTGATCCGCAACGGTTTACGGCCCCCGGTGATGACGTCAGAGACGCGCTGGCTACCCTAGGCAGCCAACTGCACAGTTTGGAATGCGACTTGGTCATCAGCGCCGAGTTGGAGCCGACCTGGCTGTCGTGGTATCTGGCCAGCTTGTGGCGGGCGCCCGTCAATCTGGCGTGTACCCGCCTAGAACCTCCTCGCGGTCTCCTCCCGATTCTGCTGCATGAACGCCATTTAGAGCTCGTGCTCTTCGCCGGCCCCACCCATCATGCCGATCTGGCAGAGAGTGATCGCTACCGGGCATTAAGCGCCAGTGCCGGAGCTAAAGAATGGGTGCAGCGGCCTTGGCCTTTATCGGCGGATCTGGCCCTCCAGGGGGACGAACTACTAACCTCTCTCGGCCTCAAATCTGGCGAGTACGGAGTGTGCTTTCCCCTGGGAGCTGGCTCAACGCTCGTCAAGCGATGGCCAACCCAATCATTCGCGACCGCCCTTGAGGCGGCCACCGAGCACTTCCAACTGCCAATTCTTCTCACGGGCGAGAGCCACGAGCGGACGGCCCTCGAAGAGCATGCTTCCCTGATTCGGGAAAGAGGTGGCCAAGCTTCGATCTTCGCCGGCCGCGCCGATCAACTCCATTTGCTGGCGGCGCTCCTCCGCGGGGCTCGGTTCTACCTCGGTAACGACACGGGCCCGGCGCACCTCGCGCAAGCTTATCAGACTCCCGGGGTCGTTATTTTCGGGGGCGGCACTTGGCCGCATTACCGTCCATGGGGGCCAGGAACGGTAGGTGTGGTTCATCCCCTGCATTGTTTCGGCTGCCGTTGGGACTGCGCCTTCGGTCACGCCCTCTGTATCGATGCCGTATCAACCGAGGGAGTTATCGAAGCCCTTCGCCAATCCAGCGCAAGCCCAAGTGCGCCCGCGTCAGTATTGACCCTGAGTCACGCTTCGGCAGAGCTTCAGCAAATCGTGGGTGACGCTTCCCAGAGTTACAGGGCCTCCCAACAGGATCGTCTCTCTCGCTTTCAAGCCTTGGTCGAGACCCAATACTCGAGCAACTCGAGCCAGCTTCAGTTGCTTCGGATCTCTCGGGAACTACACCAGCAAAGGCTGCTGGTAGCCGACCTGCAGGGACGCCAAAGTGCAGCGACGACCCTTGCCCCGATGACCGCGCTAATTGAGATGGAAGGCGGGCTCGAAAGGATCGAATCGCGGCTCGCGGAAAGTGTCGGCGTCGCTCGATCCCTATTAGCCGCTCAAAGAGACGAGCGTTCGCATTTGAGCGAAGCAACCAAGGCAGCTGAAGAGCGGATGGTCATCATCGACCGGCTGTCGCTCGATACGGAGCAGCTACGCGCCGAAGCAGATAAGCGCCTTGAGGCGCTGATCGAAGCAAATAGCATCATGGCCGCTCAGCAATTGGAGCAAAACCGGCTTCTCAACGTTTACTCCGAAGCCAAGGCCCTGATTGATTGGCAAAGGGAGCGGCTCAGGGAGTTCGAGACGGCCGCTGCTTCTCGTTTGGGCGCGATCGAGGAGGCTAACGTCCTTCTTCGTCGGAAAGACGAAGCCGCCGAGAGACAGCGGGTGGAGTTCGGTTCCCTCCAGGGTAGTTTTGAGATTCAGGGTCGATTGCTCAACGAGCTGGAACTCGCCGCCAACAGTCGCCTTGACGCCCTTGGGCAAGCGGCCACGGACATCGCCAACTCTCGGAAAGCCGCGCTAGACCGGTTAGCGGCGATTGAGAAAGCCAATTCGTTGCTGGCTCACGAGCAGCAGGTCGCCGAAGGCCTCCGCCAGAAGAGTGACCGACTGACCAGCGAACTCACCCTCGCAACCCAGCGCCTCGCCGTCGCGGAGCCTGCCGCCGCCGAACGACTCGCTGCCCTCGAGGACGTCAACCGGCTCCTCGCCGTCGAACGAGCCAACGCCGAAACCGTTCGCCAGGAAACAGCCCGACTCTCGAGCGAACTCACTCTCGCCACTCAGCGCCTCGCCGT
>JBKJLJ010000210.1:0-3310 GCA_046597015.1 Bryobacteraceae bacterium | reverse complement strand
GCGGCGATTCTGGGCGTCGCCGCGAACCTGCCCGACATCCGCGACGTCGTGCTGACCGATGGCCGTTTTTTTACCGAGCAGGAGGAGGCCACGCGCCAGAACGTTTGCGTCATTGGGGACGAAGTGCGCGAGAAGCTGTTCGTGGGCGTCTCTCCGTTGGGTCGAAAGATTACGGTGCGCGGCGTTGAATTTACAGTGCTGGGGGTACAGGAGAAGCTTGGCAGCGCCGGAGGACGGTCGCAGGATAACTCGGTCTACATTGGTTCTGACGTCTTCACACGCCTCATCGGGCCGGCGAAGAACATTACGATTTTCGCCAGACCCCGTAAGGAATCGGGGCTGACTCTGGACCAGAGCCTGGACGTTACTCGCGTCGCGCTACGGACGAGATTCCGCACGCGTCCGGCGCAGGCCGATAATTTTGACTTTTTGACGCCGGACTCGATCCGGGCTTTTATTGACCAGATTTTGGGTTTGATCAAGGTGGTCGTCGTTCCGGTAACAATGATCTCTCTGGTGGTCGGCGGCATCGTGATCATGAACATTATGCTCGTCAGCGTGACGGAGCGGACCCGTGAGATTGGCGTTCGCAAATCGCTGGGCGCACGGCGTAGCGATATTTTGTTGCAGTTCCTGATTGAGTCTCTGATGATGTCGGTATTAGGGGGCATGATCGGGCTAGGCTTGGCGTATATTCTGACGCTGGGACTTTCGATTGCCTTCGAAGCGCCGCTCGAGATCACCGGAACCTATGTATTTCTGGCGATATTCGTATCGAGCACGGTGGGCGTAGTTTCGGGTTGGTATCCGGCATCGAAAGCCGCGAAGTTAGATCCGGTAGAAGCACTGCGGGCGGAATAACACATGACAGTCGGAACTATTTCCTTTATTGAGTCGATTAGCATGGCGTTGGACGCTGTTTGGACAAACCGCTTTCGATCGATGCTGACGATTCTTGGCATCGTGATCGGCATTACGACAGTGGTGACGGTGTCGAGCCTGTTGACGGGATTGCAGCAGGGCATCACGACGTTTTTTTCCGAGTTTGGGCCGGACAACATTTTCATTGGGCGCTATTCGGGAGACCCAAACCAGGATCCTCGGGTGAACGAATTGCGGCGGCGGGTGGTGGGGCCGGAGTATGCGGAACTGATCAAGCGGCTGGTTCCGTCGGTGGAAGAGACGAGTGTGACGATGTTCCTTCCGGGAATCATCGGCCGGAGCCCGATCACGGCCAAGGTACCTGGGTTCGAATCGGATCAGGTGAGCATGCAGGGAGCTTCGGCTAGCGTATTTATTACGAATCCGCGCAACTTCATCGCGGGGAGGCCATTTACGCAGGAGGAAGATCAGCGGGCGGCGCGGGTGTGTTTGATCGGCCCTAAGCTGGCGGCGGCGCTGTTTCCATCGGGCGGCGGCGTAGGACAAGCGGTTACCGTAGCGGGGCAAGAGTACGCGATTATTGGGATTACTGAGGAGGCTAAAGGGAGCTTTTTCGGGGAGAATCCGATTGATCGACAAGTGACAATACCCTTGTCGGTGGCGCGTTTGCGCTATCCGAGTATCGACCGGTATAGCGTGACAGCCAAGGCGCTGCCGGGCAGGCGGGACGATGCGTTTGAGGAGATCCGAGGGGTGATGCGCCGTTTTCGGAAGGTACCAACGGCGGCCGAGGACGACTTCTCGATTACGACGGCGGACCAGATCATTGCCCGGTTCAATTCGATCAACGGGCTGATCATTCTCGTGTCGACGGCGTTATCGGGCTTGGGATTGCTCGTTGGTGGCATCGGGGTGATGAACATCATGCTCGTGAGCGTGACCGAACGGACCAAAGAGATTGGGACGCGGAAGGCGCTGGGGGCGCGACGGGGGGACATCGTGCTTCAGTTTCTGACCGAGGCGGTTACGTTGACCGGGATCGGGGGGCTGTTGGGGATCATCATTTCCGTTCTGGTAACGCTAATTATCGGCAAGCTGGTGCCGGCGCTACCCAGCGTAGTGCCGATTTGGGCGATTGGAGTGGGCTTCGGGGTTAGCGTGGGCATTGGCCTGTTTTTCGGCGTGTGGCCGGCGTTCAAAGCCTCGCGGTTGGATCCCGTGGAAGCGCTGCGGTACGAGTAGCTACTGCACCCGTAGGCGAAAGGAAAGCGCGACTACGACGGCCTCCGGGGTCATCGTTACCCAGGGGACCTGAAAATCGCTGAGCCTACGCTCGAACGGAAAATCCGGGAGGGGCGCTTCCAAAATTCGTTTGGCTTCGGGAGCGACATCGAACAGCATTTGGCGGGGGAGTTCCGAGGTGAGCCCCTCACAAACGCGGCGGGAATAGAGGCTGCGTCGACCGTCGGCCGGTTCGACGACAACGTCCTTCAACCGGAGAAGGGTTTTGTCGACGTAAGGGGTAGCGAGAATAATGACATCGAAGGATTCGCCCATGCCGACACAGCGACCGAGGAAGTCCATGGCCGAGCGGCCGGCAAAGCGGGCGCGGACGATGAGGCGCCCGCCCGACTCGCCGATGCGGGGCGTTTCGAGGTAGGCGAAACTACACTTAGCCGTTTTTGAGCCACGGACGTACTTGCGACCTTCGGCGGTGAATACCTGCTCACTCACCACCTTTTCGAGCATGCGAAACGTGAGGTGCAGTTCAACGTCGGCCCAAGCCGCGCTGGAGAGCAGGAAGAAGAGAAGCACACGGGACAACAAGATCCTAGTTTACTGCGACAATGAGCAGATGGTCGTTGAATTGGATGGGGTCCGCCTCCACTTGGCGCATCCCGATGAACTGAATATTGAATGGGTTGGGCAAGATGAAGTCTTGCGCCAACTCCTGGCTGCTTGGTTAGTGATTGATGATCGGGACCTGCCGATGAGCCCGCGCCTGGTGGGCAAACCCGGGGTGGGCAAGACGACGCTCGCGTATGCCGCCGCCAAGCGGTTGGGGCGAGAGGTCTACATCATGCAGGCAACTTCGGATACGCGTCCGGAAGACCTGCTGGTGACTCCCGTGATTGAGGGCGAAGGGCAACTCCGCTACGTGGCTTCGGCGCTCGTGACGGCCATGATCCGGGGCGGCATTTGTATTCTGGACGAAGGCAACCGCATGAGTGAGAAGTCGTGGGCGTCGCTGGCTCCTTTGCTGGACAACCGGCGGTATGTCGAGTCGATCATTGCCGGCATCAAGATCAAGGCGCATCCGCTGTTCCGCATCGTTTCGACGATGAACGACGACAGTTCCACGTTCGACCTGCCGGAGTACATCCACTCCCGGCTACAGCCCCAGATCCTGATCGATTTCCCGAACTAC
>JBKJLJ010000568.1:0-7302 GCA_046597015.1 Bryobacteraceae bacterium | reverse complement strand
ATCGACGACAATCGCATCCTTGCCGCCCATCTCCGCCACCACGCGCCGAATCCACTTCAGGCCGGTCTGCGGCTTTGCCGCCAACTCGTTGATCCGCAGGCCCACTTCGCGCGACCCCGTGAAACTCACAAATCGCGTCAGCGGATGGAGCACCAACTCATCGCCGATCACGTTCCCGCTGCCTACGCACAACGCGAGCGCCCGGGCCGGCAAGCCTGCCTCCCGCAGCACTTCCACAAACTTCGCGGCCACAATCGGCGTATCGCTCGAAGGCTTCAGCACCACGGTATTGCCACACACCAGCGCCGCCGCCGTCATCCCGGCCAGAATCGCCAGCGGGAAGTTCCATGGCGGAATCACGACGCCGACGCCCAGCGGCAGGTACTCAATCTCGTTCCGCTCCCCGGGCATCTGGATCAGCGCCTCCGGGTTCGCCCAACGTACCATCTGCCGCGCGTAATATTCGCAAAAATCGATCGCCTCAGCGGTGTCGGCTTCGGCCTCTGCCCAGCTCTTGCCCGCCTCCAAAACGAGCCACGCGTTGAACTCATTCTTGCGTTCCCGCAAGATCGCGGCAGCCTTGACGACGACGGCCACCCGCTCGGCCACCGGCGTCCGCGCCCATTCCGGAAAGAACGCAGCCGCATCGGCCACCGCCTCCCGCGCCATGGCCGCCGTCGCCTTCGCGTGCAGCCCCACGGTCTCATCGGGCAGAGACGGATTCACGGAACGAAGCCAATCCTCGGTCCGCACCGCTTGGCCCGCAATCCACAACGAATACTCTCGTCCGAGGGACGCACGCACTTGCGCGAGCGCGGCCTCCATCGCCTGCCGATTATCCGGCTGCGAGAAGTCCGCGTACGGCTCGTTGTGAAATGCGGGTAGCGGTTGCACGGGCATTACCCTTCGACCATCTTCCGGCCTCGCTCAAAAAGATCGGCCGCTTCATCGGCCATCTTCCGGCCCTGTTCGTACAATTCGCGGCCGCGGTCGACCATCTCCTTGCCCTTCTCGGTCAGGACGTCAGCGCCTTCATTGGCGCGGCGCGATATGAGCCGCCGCGTCTCGTCGCCGCTCGCCGGCGCGTAAAGAAGCGCCACCGCGGCACCAATCGCCGCGCCCGTCAAAAACCATACTGCTTTACTGGTGTTATCTTCTGCCATAGTAAGTTCCTCACCCACATTGTTTCAGAATGCTGGCAGCAATGCCCGGGTGTCCGCGCTCCACGGCAGCCGCTCCACCGTCAACCGCTCCCCGTCGGTCAGAATCCTCACGAGGCCATACTGGTCTGTTCGCAGAACCGCCACATGATGATCCTCTAGCCGCTTCACCACATCCGGATGCGGATGTTTATACAAGTTGTCCCGACCGGCTGAGATGACCGCGAACGTTGGCTGCAACTTCTGCAGCAGGTCCTCCGTCGTCGACGTCCGGCTGCCGTGGTGGCCGGCCTTCAACACATCGGTGGGTACCAACCTGCCCTCGTCGACTAACCGGAACTCCACCTCTTTTTCGAGATCTCCTGTCAGCAAAACACTCCGCCGCCCCAGCGAAATTCGCATCGTCAACGAATCGTTGTTCCGCGCCACCTCCGTCGGGGGGGTATCGGCATAAGGAGCCAGAATTTCAAACTTCGCCCCGCCCCAACCGAACGACTCCCCCGCCCACCTCGGCACGATTTTCACTCCGCGCGACAACGCCTTCGCCCGGATCCGTTGCCACGTCGGGCTCTCCCCCATCGCCCCCGTCCACAACTCGGCCGGGGTAAAGTTTTCTATCAGCGCCTCCAACCCCGCCGCATGATCGTCATGCGCGTGCGTCAACACAATCACATCCAAGCGACGGATCGATCGAGTCCAAAGATACGGCGAAACCACGTCCTCGCCAATGTCCAGCTTCGGCTTCGGCCGGCCTTTAAACTGCGGCAGACCGCCCCCGTCCACCACCATCATTTTTCCGTCCGGTGTCACCACCAGCAGGCTATCGCCCTGCCCCACGTCGATCGCCGTAAGCTCCAGTTGACCCGCCATCCGCACCGGCGCAAACGGATGCCACAGAATCACCCCGAACAAACTCATCGTGAGTGCGAAACAAAACCAACGCAGCCGTGGCGCATGGCGCGCGGTAACGGCCAAGGCAATCAGGCTGGCGGCAAAGCCCAGCGCCAACAGCACAGGCGGATCCGGAATCCGCCAGTTCGGCTCCAAACCCGCGCAAGTCGCCGCGACCCATTGCCCGGCATCCAGGAACCATCCGGCCGCCGTCGCCACCCAGCGCCAACCCGTGAACACCGCCACGAAGCCCGCCACAATCGCCCCGTTCATCAGAGGAACGACGAAGATGTTGGCCACCATGCCGGACAGCGAAGCGCGGTGGAAATAGAACGCCATCGGCAGCGCCAGCGCCACCTGCATGATGCACGAAATCATAAAGATCTCGAAGGCGTTCACCAAAAGGATCAGCGCCGTGCCCACGCCCTTGCAGAGCCAGCGCATCCGCACCCCGGTCCAATAGCTCAGCGTCTGCACCGCGAGCCGCGTCTCCACTCGAAAAGCCGCCACGCGAAAGGGCTTTCGCAAATCCTGCCGCCAATCTTCCAACTCGGCCAGGCCCTGCGCCAACGGCCGCGAGTTCTGTTCAAACAGCGGATCGGCCAGCGCCGCAATCGCGGCCACGCTCAGAAAGGTCAACTGAAAACTGGCTTCAAAAAGTTGGCCCGGGTCGATCGCCAGCACCGTGATCGCAATCACCGCCAGGAAGTTCAGGATTCGCGGATCCCGATACCAGAACCGCGCCAAGCTGAACAGCATGAACCCCGCCGCCGCCCGCAGCACTGGGGAAGTTAACCCGGAAGTCGCGGCATATAGCCACGCGAGAATCACAGTGATGATCAAACTCAGCGTCAGCCGCCCCGTGCCCATGCGAATGAGCCCGAACAGAATCCCGGCCACCATCGTGATATGAATGCCCGAAATCACGAGCGCATGGTAAGTCCCCGTCCGCCGAAAACTCTCCGTCCACGCTTTTTCCAGCCGCGTATTCTCGCCGATCAGCAGCGCTTGCATCATCCAGGCCTTGTAGTTATCGCCAGGATAGAGAGCCTCCAGCCGGGCCAGAATCCAGCCCCGCCCGCGATAGAGCCAAGCCGTCGCAAAGTGCCCGCACTCGCCCGGTAGCAACGTCACCTCCGTCCCGGTCCGCGTCGAAATCGTCCAGTAGATATGGCGACGTTGCAGATACTGCACCAAGTCAAACGCTCCCGGATTGCGAAAGTTCGTCGGCTTCCTGACTTTCCCCTCGAACTCGATGCGTTGGCCATAACGCAGATTCGGCGGAAGCTGCCCTTCTCGCAAGTTCAAGCTCACCCTCGCTCGCGCTTCTTCGTCGAGCGCCATCGTGAACTGTTCGCGACGGTCAGAGAACACGGAGGGCTCCACCACGCAGCCTTCGAGCAGCACCGTCTCGCTCGCTGCGGCGTCCAACTCCGGCGGCGGCACGGCCGGTCGAAGCGTTGGCAGCAGCAGCCCAATGGCGAAACAAGCCAGACCCACCACCCATGGCCGCCGCCCGAGCGCCGCCAGAACTGCCATCGCCGCCGCGACCGCCAGCCCCTCTTCCCGCGAAAACGGGACGACCTGGGCCAGCAGCAGCCCGGCGATCAATCCGACACAAGGAAGCAGAAGAGGTTCGCGCACTGACGATAGAGTGGCGGGACCCGGCACCTTCTCTCTAGACTGAAGAGAATGCTTGTTGAGTTGCACGTCGAGAACTTCGCCGTCGTTGAGCGCTTACGGCTCCGCTTCCATACCGGCCTAAACCTATTGACCGGAGAAACCGGCAGCGGCAAGTCGATCATCGTGGATTCGCTCGGCCTTTTGTTTGGCGGGCGGGCCTCCGCGGACGTCGTCCGCACCGGCACCGAGCGCGCCCGCATCTCGGGAGTTTTCTCGGTGCCCCAAGCGCCCGCCTTCCGCGCGCTGCTCGAAGAAGCCGGCATCGCCCTCGAGGACGACGAACTCATCGTCGAGCGCGAAATCATGGCCTCTGGCAAGTCCCGCGCCTTGCTCGCGAACCGTCCGGCCACGGCGACGCTGCTGAAATCGCTCGCCCCCTGGCTCGGCGACATTCACGGCCAAAACGAGCAGCAGCGCCTCCATTCGCCCGAATCCCAGCGCGAAATGATCGATACGTTTGGTGCCACCTATCGACTCCTCGAACAGGTCGGCGGCCTCTATGACGCCTGGCGAGCTTGCAGTCGAGAACTCGAAGACCTCGACCGCACCGAGCAGGAACAGCTTCGCCTCGCCGACCTCTGGAGCTTTCAGCGCAAAGAGATTGAAGAGGTCGATCCCCAGCCCGCCGAAGACAACCAACTCACCGACGAAAAACGGGTACTTCAGAATGTTACCCGCCTCTCGGAGCACGCCGAAACCGCCTTCACCGCCCTCTACGATGCCCCGGACTCCGCCGTCGCCCAAGCCCGCATCGCTGCCAAACGGGTCCAGGAACTTGTCCGCATCGACCCCAGCCTGGGGGAGGTGGCCGACCTCCTGAAGCCCGCCATCATCGGCCTGGAAGAGGCCGGGCTCACCCTCCGCGACTATCTCGGCAAGCTTCACGCCGACCCCCAGCGTCTCGACGAAGTCGAAAGCCGCCTCGCCGCCATCGACCGACTCCGCCGCAAGTATGGCGCGACCATCGAAGAGATACGCGCGTTCCTCGCCCAGCTCACGGGGAAGATGTTGACCGTCGAACAAGCGGGCGAAAAACGAACCGAGATCGAGGCGCGCCGCCAGACGCTGGCCGCGGAGTTCATCGCGGCCGCCGCTCAGCTAACTGCCGCCCGGAAGGACGCCGCGAAGAAACTCGAAAAACGCGTGGAAAAAGAGCTCGCTGCGCTGGCCATGGCCGGCACCCGGTTTCGCGTCGCCCTGTCGCCCGCCCCGTGGTCCAGCGAAGGCGCCGACGCCGTCCGCTTCCTGGTCTCCGCCAACCTCGGCGAAGAACCCCGCGAACTCGATAAGGTCGCCTCCGGCGGCGAAGTGTCACGTATTGCCCTCGCGATAAAGACCTGTATCGAAGGGGAACGCCCCGGATCCACCCACCATCTACTGGTGTTCGACGAAGTCGACGCCGGCATCGGCGGTGTGGCAGCGGAAGCCGTGGGCCGCCGGCTGAAAGCGTTGAGCCGTTCCCACCAGGTGCTTTGCGTCACCCACCAGGCGAACATCGCCTCCTTCGCCGACCACCACTACCGCGTGGAAAAGCGCGAGTCGAATGGGCGAACCGTCGCCGCAGTCACCGAACTCCTCGGCGAAGAACGAACCCGCGAAATCGGTCGCATGCTCTCCGGCCAACGGCTCACGCCGGAGGCCCTGCGCCACGCCGAACAGCTCATCGAGGCGGGCCACCTCACCTAAAGCAATTCCCTCTTTACATAGGTTTTCCACGATTTTGTAATTAAGGCTACCGGTCGCCTTTCCCCGCTTACCAACCAAACCGCGCCATTGTCGAAGCAGGGCATGCGCCTCAAGTCGCAGCGATGGGACAGCCACTTTCGGCTACCCCTCTCCTTCCTGTTCAATTCCGGCCTCTTCAATTCCGGCTAATTGGCCTAAAGGTTTCTTCTGATTTTGCCGATAGCCGCCTGTGCAAGAGGCCTCCGCAACCAATCGCCGTCGTTTAAAGCGACAGGTATGGAACGACAAGAAACGGATTCAGCTTTGGGTCGAACGAGCAGAAGATACGTGGCAGAGGGTACCGGGCGAAATTGAAAACGGCTCCGAATTCGGGTTCGGCATGATCATCAACTGCTCCATAGACCCCGGCCAGCGGGTGCTAGTCGATGGAGCCCCCTTTGCCGCGGCTCAGGGTGGCCGCGCCAAAGGCCACATTATTTGGTGCGAGACCCTGCCCGAAGCCCGCTTCCGCGTCGGCGTCGCCATGGAGCCCATCGCCTCCACCGCGAAGGAAGGCAAGGCCGAATTCTGCGATTTCTACGCCCTCCTCGAAGTCCACTCCGAAGCCAGCCTCGATACCATTCATCGGATCTATCGCATCCTGGCCCAACGGTTCCACCCGGACAACGCCACGACCGGCAACGAAGAACATTTTAAACTGCTCGCCACCGCCTACCGAGTGCTGTCGAACCCCGATCTCCGCGCTCAATATGACGCCTACTATCGGCATCGCCTCGGGCAGCAATGGAAAATCTTCGATCCAAAAACAGCGCTGGCCGGCATCGCCGGGGAACGAAAAAAACGGAACGGAGCCCTCGCGGCCCTCTACGTCAAACGCGTCCAACTCCCTCATTCCCCCGAAATGGCGATCCCCGAACTCGAAGAGTTGCTCGGCGTCCCCCGCGAGCACCTCGAATTCACGTTGTGGTTTATCCGCGAGCAGGGCTGGGCCATTCGGTCGGACAGCGGCAAGCTCACGATCACGGCCAAGGGCGTCCTACACGCGGAGGAGACCGGCGCTTGGCACGCACCCGGCGCATACGAGCAGCACCTGCTGGAAGGCATTCACCCCGTCTAGTCGCCACCGTTCGAACTAACAAGAATACCCGCAAGCGCCCCCGGCAACACCGCGGTCGGGGCCACAAGCCGCCGGGGCAATAGTCGATCGGGCGAGGATCTCGCTCATCCGGCATTGCCGGAGGGCGGCCGTTGGGCGCGACTTTCTAAAAGGAACACGGGTCGCCGGGCGCAGCCCCAACCAACCCAGGGAACTCGCCCATCCACGCTGCCGCCGCGAGTCCGTTGCCCGCGGTTAATCAGAACTAATTCCAGGCTCTAGTCGTCATCGTCCGAACTAACAAAGTTGCTCTCAAACGCCATCGTCAGCACCTCGTCGTTCAGCACGAAGGGCCGGCGTTCGAAGCGCAGAATATCGATGGCATGCGACAACACATCCCGCGGATGACAGCGTCGACGCGACTTTCCCGACCGGCGGTAGTGCCGCTCCAGGAACCGATCCACCAGTTCCGGAGAGCAATCCAACTCCTGGCTCTTGGCGTAATTGATGAAGATCGTGGCGAACTCCTGCTCGCTCGGCGAGCGCATCAGCATCTTGTATTGGATCCGGCGCAGAAACGCTTCATCCCCTAACTGGTGCGGCTTCAGATTCGTCGAGAACACCAAAAAACACTCGAACGGCGTCGTCATCTTCGCGCCATTTTGAAACGTCAAATAATCCACCCGACGTTCCATCGGTACAATCCACCGGTTCAAAACCTCGGCCGGGGTCACCCGCTGCCGACCGAAGTCGTCAATCAGGTAAATGCCATTGTTGGCCTTCAAC